>CACBIC010000001.1 GCA_902539235.1 uncultured Pelagibacteraceae bacterium
ATCCATTATTCTCATCATTTATAAAGGCTGCTAAAATCAATTCAAAAAAATGAAAAATCATAAAGTTAAATGCTCTAATTTTGAGATCGCTAATGATAAACCATTTACTTTAATTGCCGGTCCTTGCCAGCTTGAAAGCGAAGAACATGCTTTAAAGATTTCAACTGAATTAAAAAAAATTACAAGCGAACTAGGTATAAACCTTATTTACAAAACTTCATTTGATAAAGCTAACAGAACAAGCCTTAAAGGCAAAAGGGGTTTGGGTTTAGAAAAATCTCTGCCAATATTTGATAAGATAAGAAAAGAAGTCGGTGTTCCAATTTTAACAGATGTTCACACTTCAGAACAATGCTCCATTGTTGCGAAGCACGTGGATATTTTACAAATTCCAGCTTTTATATTAAGGCAAACAATGAAATACTTTATTGGAAATTGAAAAGTTAGGTATAACAATCAACGACAATGCGCTTAGAAATATTATTAAAAATGACCAGCAATTTTTCAAAGATGGAAAATTTTCTAGAACAGAGTATGAAAAATTTCTTATTACGGCTGGGGTCAATGCTCCGCGGTTCGAAGAAAATATTGTTGAACAAGAAAAGAGAAGGCAATTTTTAAGCTCTTTATCGGGGGGAATAGTTGTGCCACAAATGTTAGTTGAAAAAGAGTATCAAAAGGAAAATCAAACCAAAACTATCAAATATATTGATCTTGATAAGTATTATTCAAAAAATAAACCATCTAATAAAAATATGAAAGAACTTTATGAGAGGAATAAAGATGTTTTTTTCTCAGAGTTCAAAAAAATTCAATACGCTGAGATTACTCCAGCAAAAATTACTGGAAGTAAAGAATATGATGAAAGTTTTTTTAAACAATTAGATATTATTGAAAATAATGTTTTGGATGGGCAATCTTTTGCTGAGACGGTTCAAAACGATAATTTAGAAATTATTTTAATTGAAAGAATTAATTCAAAAAAAGAGGACGAAAATAAAACTAAAATAAAAAACTTACCAGATGACTTATTTAAAAAAATATATAATTTAAGCTCAATCAAATCTCCTGAAATAATAAATTTTAATAATAAATTCTATATAGCTGAAATTTCTAATATTGAAAAAAAAACCCGATCATTTAATGATCCTGAGGTACAAGAGGCATTAATCGCTCAATTAAATTTTAAGAATAAAATTGAAAAAAATAACTCGATACTTAAAGATTTAAGTATGGGTGCCTTTAATAAAGAAAGATACGAAAAATTCGCTTTAGATAATCAGTTAGATATTAAAGATTATCAAATTAAAGATTTAAAGCAAAATGAAATATTTACTGAGGGTATAATTAAGAGAATATTTTTAGCAAAAGATGGAGAAATTGAATTAATTACAAATAATACTTTAACTAAAAATTTTTTAATCCTAGCTATAAAAAGCGATTATAAAAAAATAAAAAAAGGTAGTAATGAATATGAACAATATGAAGCTAAAGCTCGTTTAAATTTGATAAATAAGATTTATCAATCTCATGATAGTAACCTTAATGAAAAATATAAAGTAGAATTAAATCAGAGAACAATAGATAGAGTTAAAAATTCATTTTAATGCAATTAAATATTAGCTTTAACGATTTTAAAAAAAAACACTCGAAAAAAACTGATCAAATTTTATTTAAATCTTTAAACTGCAGGAATTATCATAGAGTTGAAAATTTGTATAAATTTCTTTTAGCAGAAAAAAATAGCTTTATATTTGAGTCAGTTGAAAAAGGTGTCAATCGAGGTAGATATACAATAATTGGTCTTAATCCAGACAAAATTTGGGATATTAAAAATAATACAGTTACATTAAGTATTAATAAGAAAAAAACTAAGATTAAGACTAATCCCTTAAAATATTTAAATAAACTTATTAAGGAATTTAAAATTAAAATTCCAAAGCAATTACCCTCTATGGGTTCAATGTTAGTTGGTTATTTTTCTTATGATATTATTCGTTACATAGAGAAGATACCAAATAAATGCAAAGATGATTTAAAGATTCCTGATGTGAGACTTTGCCGGCCAAAAAATTTAATAATTTATGATAATTTAAAAAAAAAAATACATTATATAGAAAATGTATATGCGGATGTTAAAATTAAAAATTATAAAGAAACTTACGATTCTATTCTAAAAAGGTTTGAGTTATATAAAAGTTTTGAAAATATTAAACTTCCAGATCAATTTACTTTCAAGCCTAATAAAAATTTAGTAAAATCTAACACTGCAAAAAATAAGTTTAAATTATTAGTTAAAAAAGCAAAAAATTACATTAAAAAAGGTGATATTTTTCAAGTTGTACTGAGTCAAAGATTTGAGAGAAAAATAAATAAAAGACCTATTGAAATTTATAATCATTTAAGAAAGTCAAACCCGTCCCCTTTTATGTTTTATTTTAATTATGAAGACTTTAATGTTTTAGGAAGTAGTCCAGAAATATTAGTTAGACTTAGAAAGGGCGAAGTTACTATCAGACCCATCGCTGGCACAAGACCAAGAGGAAAAAATATTAAAGAAGATAAAAAATACATGATTGATTTACTTAGAGATAGGAAGGAATTAGCTGAACATCTTATGTTATTAGATCTTGGCAGAAACGATGTAGGCAAGGTTTCAAAGGTAAATACTGTAAAAGTTACCGAAAAATTTAAGGTGGAAAAGTATTCGCATGTTATGCACATTGTTTCAAATGTAGTTGGAAAATTTAATAAAAAACTTTCAATTTTTGAAACACTTTTATCAGGTTTTCCAGCAGGCACAGTAAGTGGTGCTCCAAAAATACGAGCAATGGAAATCATTGATGAGCTTGAAAAAAATAGAAGAAAATTATATGCGGGCGGTATCGGTTACTTCACTCCGAATAATGAATTTGACACATGTATCGCTTTAAGGACAGCTCTAATCAAAAACGACAAGTTTTACGTTCAAGCTGGTGCTGGAATTGTTGCTGATAGCAAACCAGAGAAAGAATATACTGAAACAGTTAATAAAGCCAAAGCTTTAATGAAAGCAGTTGATTAAATGAAAATTTTATTAATAGATAATTACGATAGTTTTACTTACAATTTATTCCATTACATTTCAAAGATTAGGAAAAACGTAGAGGTAGTTAGAAATGATAAGATAGACGGAAAAACTATCTTAAAAAGGAAATATGATAAAATAGTAATATCCCCCGGCCCCGGTAATCCTAATCAAGCCGGTAATTGTCTCAAAATTGTAAATGCAGTTTACAAAAAAATTCCAATTCTTGGGGTTTGTTTGGGTCATCAAATAATTGGCCAAGTTTTTGGAGGTAAAATTGTAAATGCTAAAAATTTAATGCACGGAAAAACCAGCAAAATTAAGCATAATAAAATAGGTTTATTCAAGAATATTCAAAATAATTTTGAGGCTACTAGATATCATAGCCTAGTGGTAGATCGTAAAAAATTCCCGAAAAAACTCATAATTACTGCTGAAACTAATAATAAAACAATTATGGGATTAATGCATAAAGATTACAATATACATGGCTTTCAATTTCATCCTGAGAGTATAAGTACAAAGGTAGGAATGAAATTAATTAAAAATTTTATAACTAATTAAAATGACAAATTTAATTGATATTTTAAAAAATGGTAAAAATCTTTCATTTGATGAAAGTAAAACTCTTTTTAATGAGCTTATGGAAGGAAAATATAACGATAGTGCAATCATAGAAATATTAGAGTCCCTTTCAAAAAAAGGTGAAACTAAAGATGAATTGGCTGGGGGAATTTTTGTTTTAAGAGAAAAGGCAACAAAAGTAGATGCTGATCAAAATACAGTTGATACATGCGGAACAGGTGGAGATGGACAAAATTCATTAAATATTTCTACTGCAGCTGCAATTGTTTTAGCAAGTTTGGGAGTAAAGGTTGCTAAACATGGTAATAAAGCCGTTTCCTCGAATTGTGGTTCAGCTGATGTGTTAGAGGCCCTTAAAATTAATATAAACTTAAAACCTAATGAAGCTGAAGAGAGTATAAAAAAATTCAATTTTGCATTTATGTTTGCTCCTAATTACCATTCAGCGATGAAATATGTTGGGCCTGCTAGAAAGAAAATGGGAAAGAAAACAATTTTTAATTTAATTGGACCTTTAAGCAGTCCTGCCCAAATAAAAAGGCAAGTCGTTGGAGTGTTTCATAAAAAATGGATGAAACCTTTTGCAGAGGCACTGAAAGATAATGGTGTTATCCATGCGTACATAGTTCATAGCGATGATGGTATGGATGAGATCTCACCTTTTGCAAAAACAAGCGTAGTTGAACTTAAAGATAAAAAAATTAAAGAATTTATCATTGACCCAAAAACTTTAGGTATTAATTGTAAAGATAAAGAAAGTTTAAAAGGAAAAAATGCTGAATATAATTCGGAAAAAATAATAGAAATTTTTAAAGGAAAAAAAAATGAATTTTCCCAGTCTGTTGCTCTTAATGTCGCTGCAGGATTAATTGTTTCAGGTAAGGAAACTGATTTTAAAACAGCATTTGAAATAGCTACAAAACATTTAAATTCAGGAAACGTGTTCCAACACTTAACTAAGATTCAATCTTATTAATGACAAATATTTTAGAAAAAATTATTGAGGAAAAAAAACAATCTTTAATATTAACTAAAAAGGAGAAATCTTTTGATGTTTTAGAAAAAAATATTAAAGTACAAAATTTTTTTAATTTTAAAGAGACTATCCAAAACAATAAAGGTATTTCATTAATTTCAGAAATAAAAAAAGCTAGCCCATCAGCTGGAATTCTAATTAATGATTTTAATCATTTAGACATAGCTAAAATGTACATAAATAACGGCGCTACTTGTCTTTCTGTATTGACGGAGGAAAAGTATTTTTTAGGTAAATTAGACTATATTCAAGACATTAAAAAAAAATTTAAAATACCAATCTTAGCAAAAGATTTTTTTATAGACCCCTATCAAATCGCTTTATCTAAAAGCTATGGCTGTGACTGTATATTAATAATTATAGCTGCTCTAAACGGCAGCCAAGCTGATGAAATTTATTCAGAGGCATTAAAACACAATTTATCTGTAATAGTTGAAGTACATAATCAAAAAGAGGCTGAAATGGCTTTAAAATATGATCAGGCCTTAATTGGGATTAATAATAGAAATTTAAAAACACTTGAGGTTTCTCTAAATAATACAATTTCAATTTTTGAAATAATTAAAACACATAAAGGACCAATTATTTCTGAAAGCGGAATTAAAAATGAAGATGATGCAAAATATATTTACGAAAAAACTGGAATTAAAAATTTTTTAATTGGAGAATCACTTTTAAAATCCGACAAACCTGATGAATTAATGCGAAAATTAATTCAAATTTCTCAATAAACTAGCCGCTTTTTTGAAGTTGTAATTTAAAAAGAACTTTTATAGAACATTAATGTACGAGGTTTGTTCTATGCTTACAAAAAAACAAAAAAACTTATTAATATTTATCAATAAGAAGATTAGATCTTCTGGCATTTCTCCGTCATACGAAGAAATGAAGAATTCACTCAACCTCAAGTCGAAATCTGGAATACATAGGTTAATTTCTGCTTTAGAAGAAAGAGGTTTCGTTAAAAGATTAGCACATAAAGCAAGAGCGTTGGAAGTAGTAAAACTGCCTGAAAATGCAAGCGCTAACGATATATTTAATACATTTACTCCAAGTGTAATTAAAGGTGGTCTAGACAAAAACGACAATAAATCTACAGATGTTTCTGTATTAGGAAGTATCGCTGCTGGTACGCCAATAGAAGCTATCCAACAAGAAGTAGATAGAGTTGCTCTACCAGAAGATTTACAAAATAATGGTGAACATTATGGTTTAAAAGTAAAAGGTGACTCAATGATAGAAGCAGGTATCGCTGATGGAGATACGGTAATTATCAAAAAGGTTTCTAATGTCGATAATGGTCAAATTGCAGTTGTATTAATCGATGATCAGGAAGCTACTTTGAAAAGAGTTAGAAAAAAAGGTAACACTATTGCTCTTGAAGCGGCAAACAGAAATTATGGAACAAAAATTTATGCTGCTAGCAGAATAAAAATTCAAGGCAAACTTGTTTCTTTATATAGAAACTTTCACTAAAATAGTCTAATTAATAGGAATGTCTTTTAATTGTAGGTTTGCGCCCTCTCCTACTGGGCCTCTTCACATAGGCGGCGTTCGAACAGCCTTATTCAATTGGCTTTTAGCTAAAAAAAACAAGGGTAAATATTTTCTTAGAATAGAAGATACTGACAAAGAAAGATCTAAAGATGAATTCAAAAAACAAATTATTTCATCTTTGGCTTGGCTTGGAATTGAACATGATGGAGATGAATATATACAATCTAAAAATATATCTAAACACGTTGAAGTTGCAGAAGAACTACTTAAAAAAGGTTTTGCTTATAAATGTTATTGTTCTGAGGAAGAAATTAATGAACAAAAAGAAAAATGTAAAAAACAAGGAATACCGTATGTTTATAATAGAAAATGGAGAGATGCTAAAGATTTAAAAATTCCAGACAGAGTAAAACCAGTAATAAGATTTAAAAGTAAAATATCAGGAAATACGATTATAAAAGATTTAGTACAAGGGGATAGAAATATTTCAAATTCTACTATTGAGGATTTTGTAATTTTAAGAAAAGATAATACGCCAACATACCAGCTATCAGCCACGGTTGATGACCATGAAATGAAAATAACTCATGTTATTAGAGGAGATGATCATATGATTAACTCTTTTAAACAGAGACAAATTTACGAAGCCATGGGTTGGGATGTTCCAAACTTTGCACACATTCCTTTAATTCATAGTGAACAAGGAAAAAAATTATCAAAAAGAGATAATGCTTCCACTCTTGAGGATTATATTAAGATAGGGGTTATTTCAGATGCTTTGAGGAATTATTTATTAAGATTGGGATGGTCTTACAAAGATAAAGAAATTTTTACGAAGCAGGAAAGTATTGACTTATTTGATCTAAATGGTGTTGGTAAATCTCCTTCAAAATTAGATATGAATAGGATTTATTCAATAAATGAGACATATATTAAGAGTATCGATCAGAAAGATCTTTTTAATTTTTTTAAAGAATACGTTTCAAAATACAAAAAACCTTTAAATCAATCAAAAGAGAGTATTCTTTTAAAATCTATGGGTTTTTTAAAAAATAAGGCAAAAACTCTAGAGGATATTTGGAATAATGCTCAATACATTATCAAAGATAAAATTGAGATTAGCGCAGATGATAAAAAGTTAATTGATGATTTATCAAAAAAAATAATAACTGAGTTTATAAATGAGTATGAAAAACTTTCCTCATTATCTAGAGAAACTTTAGAACCTTTAATTAAGTCTTTAATTGATAAACATAAAACTAATTTTAAAGGTGTAGGACAACCTTTAAGGATAGCGCTAGTTGGATCAAGATTTGGGCCTGGTCTTTATGATGTTATTCTCTCATTAGATAAGGCTGAAGTACTAAAAAGACTAAAACAAATTTAATGAAAGACGCGGTATCTTTCAGAACAAGAAAAACTTCTATTTACGATAAAAAATCTAATACTCCTTTTAAAATTAGTAGGTCTAAATTTTTCAACTTTATGAGCTGTAAAAGGTGCTTTTATTTAGATCGTGTAAAAGGACTAAAAGAACCCTCAATGCCTGGATGGGCTCTCAACGTTGCAGTCGACGAGTTATTAAAGAAAGAATTTGATCAGTATAGAAAAGAACAAAAACCCCATCCAATTATGGTTAAGCATAATTTAAACTTTGTACCTTATCAACACAAAGACTTAGATAATTGGAGAAATTCTTTGAAGGGTGGAATTTCATATTTAGATGAAAAAACTAATCTTATAATTCACGGAGGTATTGATGATATTTGGTTTGATTTAAATGAAAAAAAATTAGTTGTTGTAGATTATAAAGCCCAATCGTCAACTTATCCAGTAACAGTTTCTTCTTATCTCGATGCTGAATGGCATCTTAGTTATAAATTACAGATGGATATTTATGTTCATATCTTAAGAAAAATGAATTTTAAAGTTTCAGACCGAACTTTTTTTTATGTTTGTAATGGGGAGAAAACAAATAATAAATTTGATAATAAGATAGATTTTAAGACGACACTAATCCCATACCGAGTAAATACTGATTGGATAGAGAAAAAAATAATTGAAATGAAAGATGTTCTAAACTTAGATGAACCACCTAAAATTGAAAAAACTTGCGAAAAGTGTGCTTATCTTGAAGGTGGAAAGAAATTTTAATTTATCTGTTATTATTTTCATCATCATTATTAGATGATTGATCTGTGTTAGATGATTGGTCTGTATTTTCTGATTGAGTTTCTTCTTGAGTAGTTTCTGTTGGTGTTTCCTCTTGAACTGGCTGTTCAGGTTCTTGCTGCGGTTCAGGTGTTGGTTCCTGTGATTGAGCTCTTGCAATATCTGCTGCACTTTGTGGAGATGGCTCTCTTCTCATAAAGAAATATATTCCAGCAGCAATTACTGCAATAGCACCTAGAATGTACAACATGATATTTAAAATACTTAATCCTTCTTTTTCTTCTTCAATTGGTGTTTCTTCTGTAACTTGTTTCACCTCCTCTTCTTCAGGTTTAGCGTCTTGTTCTTGGTTGGCTTCAGCGTTAACTTGTTCTTTTGGCTCTTCAGTTTGAGGAGCTGGCTCAGGTTCTGGTTCCGGCTCAGGTTCTTTAGCTGGTTCTGGCTCAGGTTCTGGCTCTGGTTCAGGTTCAGGTTCTGGCTCTGGTTCCGGTTCTGGCTCTTTTTTAGGCTCAGGAGCAGGTGTTGAAACTTCAGTTTTAGGTGCTTGGGCTACGTCTTCTTTATTTTTAATTAAAGGATCTATTGCTCCTGTTACCACAAGAATTATACCAGCAGCTATAACTATAATCGGATCCATGAGTCGGATTCTAAACTTTTGGTTTATTAAATCACCTTTATATGTGAACGATTTGGGTGCTGTGTGAATAAAAAAATACGAAAATATAGAGATTTTAATGATAAAATTTACTCAAAATTTGATAATATCAAATAATGAATTCAATTTTTCTATTTTTTTTGACGGCATATATTATTTATTACCTTTTTAGACCTGTAACAAAAAAAGAAATAGAAAAATTCGAAAACCCTGATAATTGGTCAAATATGGGTCTTTAAACCTTTAAGGTGCTCAATTATACTTTCAGATAAAGCTTGTAGATCATAACCACCTTCCAAAAAAGAAATTACTCTTCCTTTTGAATGAATATTAGCAATTTCAATTATTTTTTTTGTAATCGTAAAAAAGTCGGTAGATTCTAAGTTTATATTTGCTAGGGGGTCTCTTTTATGGGCATCAAAACCAGCAGAAATTAAAATAACTTCTGGCTTAAACTTTTCTACAGGAGTTAAAACTTTTTTTTCGAAAGTATCGATAAATTCTTTACTTTTTATGCCAGCTTTTAAAGTAGCGTTATAAATATTACCTACACCTGTTTCATTTTCAGCTCCCGTGCCAGGAAATAATGGAAATTCATGAGAAGATCCATAAGCAACGGACTTGTCTTTAAAAAAGATTTCTTGGGTTCCGTTACCATGATGAACATCAAAATCAATAATAGCTACTTTTCCTATATCATATTTTTTTTGTAAATATCGTGCTGCAACTGCTACATTATTTATAAAACAAAAACCGTTAGCACGAACAGTTTCTGCATGATGTCCTGGAGGTCTAACTGCACAAAAAACTCGCTCGCTATTCTTAATTAAATCATCACAAGCGGCAATACCTGAACCACAAGATCTTAAAATTGCATTTTCACTATCAGGACATAACATTGTATCTGCGTAAGGTTCTTTCTCGACACCAACAATCCCTTCTTTTGGAATATTAGCAAATATCTGTTCAATATGTTTCTTAGGGTGTACTAATGAAACTATTTCTAAATCAACCTTAGGAGCCTCTTTAAACTCTACTTTTAAATCAGATGATTTGATAGACTCTAGAATACTATCTAATCTTTCTTTTCTCTCTGGATGACCTTGTCCATTAAATTTTAGTAAACAATCTGGATGACTGTATACAATCATCTTAAATTTTTAATTTTTCCGCCGTCTATTGAAAAATTTTTAAAATTTGAATTTTTATCTTTAATCAATTTATAAGCTAAATTTGCGACTTCTTCAGGTTTTGTAGGTCTTTTTATTTTCTCAACTTTGCACCTTTGTTTTAAAATTTGTTTAATGCTTCTTTTAAATATTTTTGCGTCTGTTTGTAGAAGTTTTTCTAGTCTACTTGTTAAAGTCATACCCGGATGAATTATCGATACAGAAACTTTATCAATTTTACCTTGCATAGCTAAAGCTTTTGAAAAATTATTTAATGCTGAATTAACAGCGCCGCCAATCATAAATGTATTTGAAGGATTTCTAGCGGCCCCTCCTCCAATATTAATAACTTTTCCTTTGCTTTTTTTGAGAGCAGGCCAAAAAGCTCTGCTTAATCTTACTGCAGCTTTAAATTTTAAATTAAATCCATCTTCCCAGATATTGTCATTCAAATTTAAAAATTTTCCTCCCTTTGTTGCCCCTGCTACATTTATGAGGAAATCCAATTTTTTAATTTTTTTAGCAATTGAATTGCATGCAGATAATGACCTCAAGTCTTTAGAAATGATTAAAGAATTTTTTGGAAATTTTAAATTCTTTTGAAAACTTTTTAATTTACTTTTTGATCTTGAAACTAAAATAACTTTAATTTTTTTATCATTAAGTTTATCAGCTATTGCTGCTCCGATGCCTTGGCTAGCTCCTGTGATTAATGCTGTTTTCATAAGATCTTAATACTAATATCTCTTAAATTTTCGTAAGTCACAATAATTTTATCTTTCATATTAATTTTGTATGGTTGGGTTAAAGAACCACAAAGTAGATAATCTCCTTTTTTAAAGCTTATATTTTTATCTTTAAACTCATCAACAAAAGCATTTAACGAATCTCTAGGATCTATTCTTTTTGTTCCAGTGAAATAAGGTTCAGTAACATTATCGTTGATTTTTAATTTTATTTTAATTTTATTAACATCTGTAGTTTGCCAATTCTTTATCTCTTCTCCAATAATAATCTTACCTCCATTTCCATGATCAGAAATTCCAAGATACATTTGAACTAATTTATTAAATTTATTTTTTGAGCTTTGTACATATCTAGAAGATGTAATATCAATAGCTGTATATAATTTAAAATTATTTATTTTATTTAGTAATTCGCCATCAATTTTTACATCTTGATCAATTTCAAATGCATATTCACATTCCAAGTTGGAGTAAGGGATTTCTGAATATTCAATCGTGCAATTAGAAGGTAAAATAGTTTCTTTAAAAATTTTACCTGGAACAGGCCCATCAAAGCCTTCCTCTTTTTGAACTTCTTTTGCGACTGCCCCTATTTTCCAACCAACTGTTTTTTTATCCAATTCTTCATAAAATAAATTTAAAGCTTTGTATGCTTCATCTCGATTTTTTGGAATTTCATTTTCACTGAACCCATTTAGATCAACTAAAGTTTTTTTCATCCACGCGTTTGCTAGTTCTGTACCCAACTTGTTCATAATAAAAATTATATTTAATTGATAAACTTCTTTAAATGATATTAATAGATTATGGAATTAACAATCGAAAAAGCCAAGTTTCATCAAATTTCCTTAAAACAAGTAAGTGAAGCTTTAAAAAAAGGTTTATCAAAAAATTATAATGAAGTTGATGTTTCAATTGTTGAATGTCCTGATCTAAGAAAGTGGGATTGCCCTGCTGAAGGTATAAGTGGAAACCAAAAAATCATAGATGTTGGAGGTGAGCCATACATGCACGATAAAAGGTTCATAGGCACAGAATTTGATTATGAAGAAATAGCAAAAAAAATAGGCTCTGAAAAATCATATGCTTTAGGTGCGGGATCAGGAGCTATGTCGTGCTTAGAGGGTCACTGTGGAGAGCTTATCATTAATGAAAATTTAATAACGAACGAGTCAAAATCAATAATTGCTCAAATTGATGAAAATAAAAAATGTAAATCAACTTCTTACAATCACCGAAAGCATGGCGGACTAGGAAATATCTATTACTCTGAGGGGAAAAAAGGAGATGTTATAAAAATTAAAATTAAAGGAAGGTCAGGTGAGCAAGGCTCTTTACCTCAATCTATGAGAACTGCACTAATTGAAAATTTACAAACAAACTTTAGTGTTGCGCTGGGTGGTGTGTTTAGGATCTTAAATGGTAAGATAAAATCCCATGTCCAACCAGATTATGCAGATATAAAACACGAATATTATGATCCAAAACAAATGAAATGTGTTAAAGATTTTTTACAATTTTACGAACCTATAGGGCCACATTTACAATGCTATTCAGTTTTATGGACTAATGATCCCTCTGGAGGAAAATTAGATTTAAGAGAGTCAGGAGAACACACTCATTTTCATTCTTATAAAGGTGCTCAAGATGCCGGCCACTATCATTTCGATGTAACGCCTGGTGAAATTGAATATGAATGTTATTTTAATATTGCAGAGGAAGTTCACAGAGTTAATAATATATATAAAGAATTGAGATAAAAATTAATCTTTTTTAATTGGTATAGTTGGGTGTCTCGCAGTAGATGTAACTATATTTTTCTTTAACTTCATTTCTCTCATAACTATGTAAAGTCCAGCTGCAATAATTATTGCATTTCCTACATAATTATTAATTGTGGGAATTTCGCCAAACACTATGTAACCTAGCAACACTCCTGCAAATATCTGAACATAAATAATCGATCCAAAAATAGCGCCAGGAAGATGTCTTGCTGCATTAATTACTAAAATCATCGCTGTTCCTCTAAAAATGCCAGAGATACCATTTAAAACTAAATCATTAAAATTCATAGTTTTAAAGGAAAAGATTACAAATATGCCTGAAAATATAATCATTAATATTTTTCCATATATAATAAATGAGAATATACTTTCCTGATATCCGTATTTTCTAACAATCAGATAGCTAGCTGCTGCGCAAAGTGGGCATAATAAAGCTACAAAAACATATGCATCAATTTTTGAGCCAAATGGATCAATTGAGATTAAAGCCCCTACTAATCCAAAGATAATTGCAGTAAACCTCTTCCATCTCACTACCTCATTTAAAAAAAAAACTGAACCAATCGTTATGATTAATGGAGTTAAAAAAACAATGCTGTACATTGTAACCATTGGCATTAAATAAAATCCTGTGTAAGCAAAGAAAACTGCTAGCGCCATTGTTAAAGATCTAAAAAAATGTACTTTAAAATTTGCGCCCTTTAATTTATTCCATCCATCTAAAGTTTGTGTGTAAAGTATTACAGGTATTAAGGCGAACCAAGAATTAACAAAAATAATTTGAGTAATTTTATAATCTTCTGCAATATATTTTACTATTGCATCTTGAGAAACAAACAAAAAATAACCTAAACAGGCGAAAAAAAACTCTGGGAGATAATTTTTCTCCGATGTTGATGAACTCATTAAATAATATTCGCTAAATCTCTTTTAGTTCCTTTGAAAGTAGGAAGAGGATATTTATAAGACCATTTTCTTGGAATGCATTTTACTTTAGCTTTTTCCCATAAAGCAATCCATTGTTTATAATTTCGTACTTTTATGTTGTTTTTGTTTTTACTTTTAACAATAAAATTAGGCAATGGATCTCTTCCTGAAGGCTGACCTGCTTTATTATATCTCAAGTCCATACTTATTCTAAAATATTTTGATTTATTTGGTAGTGAACAATGAAGTAAATATCTATTTAATAATATTATATCGCCGACATCAGCTTCAAGAGGTACGGTAGACAACTTATCAATTATTTCTTTGCCTCTAACTTCTACTTGTCCCTTACTTCCATAATCATGGTTAACAAGTCCAAATTTATGACTTTCTTTTACAGCAAGCATACAGCCATTTTCTATTCTTGTTTTAGTAAAAGGTATCCAACAAGTTACTAATTCAGTACCCTTCTGTCCTTTTTTATTCATAACGCCAGCATCTTGATGCCAAGGTGTTCTTCCAACTAGGCCGTCATTTAAATTCTTTTTTGAAACACCTTTTTCAGGTTGTTTAATTCTTGAATTTTGACAAGGATTAGAAGCTATTTCGGGACCTAGAATTTTTTCAATCTTATTTAAAATCTTTTTATTATTAATTAAATTCCATATTGATTGACTTGCAAAAAAATCACTATTAGCGTTTATGTTTTTTTCAGGAAGTCTAATGTTAAAATATTGGTCAAGCTCGGGAATATCTAAAGAAACCAAATATGAGTATTTTTTCTTAAACTCATAATTTAATACTTTCACTTTATGATTTTTTGGAACGAATCTATGAATAAGCCTATCCATGATAAAAGCCATATCATTCAAAATTGGCTCTAAATCCTCTTTATAATTTAAAACGCCTTTTAATCTTATGAAACCTTGTTTCTCAAAAATTCTCTTAATATTTTGGCTCATTGAATTGATAGTACTAATTTGAAAATATTATCAAACTCATTTTAGACTGCAAGAGCTTTTCTCATCTCTTCGTCATTCATCTTTTTACCCAGATAGGCTTCTATTACTGCATTATCGTCTTTAACTTGACTAGGTGTTCCCTCGGCAATTTTTTGCCCATGATCGAGAACTGTCACAGTATTACAGGTATCCATAACTACTTTTAATATGTGCTCTATTATAATAAGTGTTAATCCATACTTATCTTTTAATTGCATGATTATCTTCATAAGATTATCAACGTTAACTGGAGATAGTCCTGCTGCAGGTTCATCTAACATCAATAATTTTGGTTTCATGGCTATTGCTCTAGCTAAAACTAACAAACGTCTTTGGCCTCCAGATAACTCACTTGCATTTAATTCTGCATAATCTGCGAGACCTACAAAGGATAATAGTTCCATCATTTCATCTTTGATTTCTTTTTCCTGATCCCAAATTTTCTTTCTTCCAATTACAGCATCAAAAAATTTATATTTTACTCTTGTGTGGTAGCCAGACATAACATTATTAATTACTGACATATCTTGGTAAAGTCTTAATAGCTGGAAAGTTCTAGATAAACCCAACGCTCCAATCTTATGAGGAGGTTCATTGGTAATATCATGACCATCGAATTCAATATAACTACCTGGATCAGGATCATAAACACCGGAAACTAAATTAAAAAAAGTGCTTTTTCCTGAACCATTAGGGCCTATTATCCCTCTGATTTCTCCAGCTGGTAACTCGAAGTCAACTTTATTAATAGCTTTTAAACCACCAAAAGCTTTCATTAAATTTTTTGTTTTAAGCAACATTACTTGCCTTCCTCAACTTTCTTTTTTTTAAATCTTTTATCTATAAATATCTTATCTATAAATCCACCAATACCTTTTGGCATGAATAAAATTGTTAAAACAATTGTTAAGCCAAATATAAATAGTTGATACTCATAAAGAGGACGAGTTAAATCATAGACAATTGTAATTATTATTGCTCCTATTATTCCACCCCAAATGTGCCCTAGGCCTCCAAAAACAACCATTGCTAAAAAAGTTACCATCTCAATAACTGTATAATTATTTGGATGGATATAACCTGGTGGAAGGTGCGCATATACAGCTCCAGCAGCTCCAGCAAACATTGCGCTTAATATAAATGCCAAAATTTTGTATTTTTTTATATCTATTCCAGATGCTGCTGCAGAAATTGGATCTTCTCTTACTGACATAAATGCTCTTCCAATAGAGGATTTTAAAATACTGTAAGAAAAGTAAACAGCAATTATCATAACTGGTAGGGATATATAATAATATTTATCTGGTGTATCGAATGGAACTCCAAAGATTACAGGTTGAGAAATACTTGAAATTCCATATGTTGAATTAAAAAATTCTCCGTTCTCAATAAATAATCTTATTGCTTCTCCCCCTCCTAATGTGGCTAAAGCTAAATAAGGTCCTTCTAATCTAAATGATGGAATTCCAAAAGCTATTCCAAATAACCCTGTTACTATGATCGCTGCTGGTAAAGTCATCCATAAGTCAGAACCTAAATACATAAACATACATCCAGCTGTGTAAGAACCGACTGCATATAGACCAACGTGTCCTACAGTGACCTGACCGCAATAACCTTTAACAATGTTTAGTCCCGCAGCAACAATTATATTTATAAATATTAAGCTTGATAAGTGTGATTGATATAAATCAGTAAAAAAAATTGATGGTACAGTTAAAAGTATTAAATAAGCGATTATAAAACCTAAAAATGGGTACTGGCTTATTATTTTCTTAACTTTTTCCATTAACCTGCCTCTCTCATTAAATAATCAGAGTCATGTGAAGAAGTTAGCAATTTTTTATTAGTTTTTTTTATTTTCGGTAAATAGCTGACATTTTTATATCTCCAAACAACCGGTTTGCTTAGAGCATAACTTCCATATATAAAAAATCTTTTTTTCCCTTTAATCTCTTTAAATAATGAGACACCGTGATATGAATTAGGAGTAGATTGAAAGAAAATTACACTACCTTTTGATGGGGTAAATTCTTTTACTTTTACAAGTTCAGAAATACTCGGAAATCTTTTAAAACTTTTTCTAAATTTCATATTTGTCCTTTTTTTAAAAATAGATAATGCTCCACCATTTTTTTTTGGTATGTCGTTTAAATAAATTAGGAAATTATAAAGTCTTGTAACATCATCTCTATGTGGCCTCAATCTGTAACCACCTCTAGATACCGAAAAATCTATGTCTAAATTTACATTTGGATTTTTATAAGTCTTTCCTAGCATTTTCATTAGTTCTTTAGAATTCATTAATTTTTTATTAGTAAATTTTTCTCTTAAAAATTTTTGTGGCAAAAACGTATTGGACCAACCGTAATTCTTAAAGGTTTTTTTAAATCTTTTTTCAACTTTTTTGTAAAAGGACTGACTATTAAATTGTTTATACAATTTATTAGATAGTTTTGACTTTTTTAAATAATTTTTAAAGTTGCTTGATCCTTTATTAATTCTATTTCTTCCACCTTGTATTAAGTCATCAAACGCATTTGCATTTTTGATTTCATTTATAAGTTTATCGCAATCTTTTTTTGAAATAATTCCTTTGCCAACCATCACAGGAAAGTTGCTTTTCACTTTCATTAATCCGTTAACATTTATCATTTTTATGATTCCCTTAGAAAAATGAGCGGTGTATTAAACACCGCTCATAAATTTTTTTAATTATAGACCGTCACTTGGGTTGAATGTAACTGTACCAGCAACTGCTGTTTTCCAGTTTTTTCCACCTCTTGAGTATTTGATCATAACTGGTGTTTTGTTACCATCTCTACACTCTGGTGAACCATTCGCACAAAAACTAATTGGTCCTGAAGCTAATCCAGTAAAATTAGTTATGCCAGCGATAGCATCTCTGACAGCTAACCTATCAGCAGCTAAATCACCTGTGAATTTAGCAGAAGCTTTTGTCAATGCAGGTTTAAGCATGTCTAAAAGATCTTGCATTTGTGAAAAGTCGTGACCTGGTGTTACACCGTAGGTGTCTTTGATCTTCTTCACAAATTTTTTAGCGATTGGTCTTGTGTCTGAAGCAGCGAAAGCAGCTGAGTAAACAACTCCAACCGCAGCTTTACCTGCGTTTGTTGGCACTTCTACTTTTGAAGCTACTGAGTTTGCTACTCTGTGTACGCTTTTTGGTATTCCAACTTCATATGATTGAACAAGCATACGAACTGTTTCATCAACTAGACCAGATAAAACTATTACATCTGGGTTAGTAGCTTTAGCTTTCATTAAGTAAGATCTAAAGTCAGTTTCTTTTTCACCGGCTTGAACTGCATAAGTTGGTTCAACTCCGTACTCGTCTTTCATAAATTGTATCATCTCTTTAGCAAAAACCATGCTGGCTTGGTCAGGCACATAGATATACGCTATCTTTTTACCTTGTTGCTCAGCAGTGAATTTACCTTGTACAAGTTTATAAAATCTAGAAGATACTGGTACTCTGAATATATATTCACTTCCCTGCATAGTGATTTTAGAACTTGTAGAGTGAGGTATAATTTGCGGAACTTTTGCTTTAGTTATAACTGGAACCATTGGTAAAGTTACAGAACTACAGCTTGATCCGATTATTACGTGAACTTTGTCTTGGTAGGCAAGTTTTGTAGCATTCGCTACTCCTTTTTCTGATTTACACTCATCGTTATATAGAGTTAAATCAATTTTTCTACCATTGATACCGCCTTCTTTATTCCACATCTCTACAGTATCAGTTATTAATTCACCGTGCTTATATCCAACATCTGATAACATTCTAAATGAAACACCAATTTTGATGTCATTTGCTTGTGCTATTGATGATAGGGCTAAACCAGCAGTGAATACTAGTGTCGAAAAAATAACTTTTAATTTTTTCATATTTCCCTCTTTCCTTTTTATTTTAAATCTTCGGCGTTTTTGATTGACGTCAAAGATCAAATTTAATTAAATGCATTTAATAAAATATAGAATTTTAAATCAAGTGTTATATGCTTAAAATAGATGGTCTAGTTTCTGGCTACGGGTCAGTGCAAATTTTAAATGGTGCAAACATGAAAGTAGATGCACAATCAATAGTTGCATTACTGGGTGGAAATGGCACAGGTAAATCTACAATTTTAAAAGCTTGTTCTGGATTAATTAGATCTTGGAGTGGGAGTATTAACTTTGATGGAGAAGATATTCATAACAACCCACCTCATAAAATCGTTGAGAGAGGATTAGTTCAAGTTACCCAAGGAAAAGATGTTTTCCCGGCTATGTCTGTAATTGAAAATTTACGATTAGGTGGGTTCGTTTTAAATTCAAAACAAAAATTAAAAGATAATCTTGAAAAAGTATTCGATTATTTTCCAAGATTAAATGAAAGAAAAAATCAATTAGCAGCAACGCTATCAGGTGGTGAACTACAAATGTTATGTATAGGAAGAGGATTAATGTCTAATCCTAAAATGATAATGCTGGATGAGCCAAGTGCAGCTTTAGCTCCTCAAATCGTTTTGGATATTTTTAAAAATATAAATCGAATAAGAAAAGATGGCTTAACAGTACTAGTAGTTGAGCAAAATGTAAGAATGGCATTATTACTAGCTGATTACGGTTATGTGATTAAAGATGGTGTTATTAAAGTTGAGGGTGAGTCTAAAAAGCTAATGTACGATGACACAGTAAAAGACTCTTATCTAGGAGGCGGAGGAACTACTGCAAATGTTTAAAACATTTAAATTTACAAGAAAAGTTGAAAATATTTTAATGCTAATATTTACAGCAATTTTTTTAATTTATATCAGCTTAAGTCCTGATATGAGCATTGACTCCTTAAAAGGAGTATTAGTCATTGGTGTTACCGTTGGAATTATCTACGGCTTAGTAGCAGTTGGTATATCCCTTATTTATACCGGTTTAGATGTTGTTAATTTCTCTCACGGAGAATTTTTTATGATAGGTGCCTTTACTGGTTTAACAGTTTACAACTTTCTTATAGATGGTGAGTTAATATATGCAATTTTTCCTGAAGCTTATGGTGTCGTTGGTTATGTAATAGGATTATTTTTTGCCTTTGTATTAATGGGTCTTTTTGGTGTTTTAATAGAGAGAATATTTTTAAGACCTTTAACTAAAAAAGGTGGTGGATATACTGTAGCTGGAATGGGAATAATCATTTGTGGATTTGGTTTATCTGTAATACTTCAAAATATCGCATATTTAATTTGGAATCCAACTGCACATCCCTTTCATGCAGACTTGGGTTTACCAATTAATATAGCTGGAATTACATTACCTATGACATATTTATGGATGTTAGTTACTGGTTTTGTTGTAGCTGGAGCACTTTACTTCTTCCTGAATAAAACAAAAATGGGGTTAGGCGTAAGAGCAGTAGCATTTTCAAAAGACATCTCTAATTTAGTAGGAATAAATGTTCCACTTTATATCTCAATAATTTTTGGTATTGCTTGCGCCCTAGCAGGTATAGCTGGAACATTGGTAGGACCAACTTATCAAGTTGTAGTTTACATGGGGTATATTATACTTTTAAAAGCCTTTGCCTCTGCAGTAGTTGGTGGATTTGGAAGTTTACCAGGAGCTATTGTAGGAGGTTTTACAGTTGGGCTTTTTGAAACTGCTTGCTCATTTTTTATTTCTGGTAGTCATAAAGATGCCTATGCGTTTTTACTTATGGTTGTTGTGTTATTAATTAAACCAACTGGTTTTTTTGGTGTTCAAGTAAAAATGAAAGCTTAATGATAAAGAAAGATACAAAAGTTGCAGTATTAGGTGCTGGTGCTATGGGCTGTCTTTTCGGTGGGTTGTTAGCTGAAAAAGGTTTAGAGGTTCATCTTATTGATGTTTGGAAAGAACATGTAGACGAAATTAATAGTAAAGGTTTAAAAATGATGGGTCATGGCGGAGATAGGACAATAAAGATTCATGCTACGACTGATCCAAAAACTTTAAAACCAGTCGATGCAATAATTATTATGTGTAAAGCCACAGCTTTAGAAGAAGCATTAACAAATTCAAAAAATATTATTGGAGATAATACAATGCTTATGTCATTTCAAAATGGTATCGGGCATGAAGAAATCATGCAAAAAATAGCCGGTAAAGAAAAAGTTTTAGGTGGCTCCACAACACAAGCTTCTAGTATTCAAGGTCCTGGAATAATTCAAAATCATGCAAGTTTACCCTCATGGATTGGTGAATACGAAGGTGGTTCAAGTGATAGAGTAAAAGATTTAGCTGAAACTTTTACTGCACATGGCTTAGAAACTATTGCAGAAGAAAATATCAAAAGAAGAAAATGGATGAAATTATTTGCTTTAACAGCAATTGGTCCATTATCAGCAATATTTGATTTACATCATACAGATTTATACATCGCAAATAAAAATCAAACTATGTCTCGAAAATTAGGTAAAGATATTATTCTTGAAACTAGAGAAGTAGCTAAAGCTGATGGGGTTGATGTTAGTGAAAGTGATTGTTTAGAAATGTTCAATAGAATAGTCGACTCAAGACAAACTAATAAATCATCTATGGCATTTGATGTTGTAAAGCATAGAAAAACAGAAATTGATTTCATAAGTGGAGCTGTTTCTAAAATTGGAAAAAAACATGGGATTAAGACGCCTTTAAATGACCTCATGTACAACATTATTAAGATTAAAGAGGGTATGTACGTATAAGGCCTGTGTCTAAAGAAATTATTTGGCAACCATCAAAAGAGCAAATTGAAAATTCAAAACTAACTAAGTTTATACAACATTGTAAATTAAAAAATTACGATGAGCTTGAGAAAAAAAGTTTTTCTGATCCTGGATGGTTATGGGACAATGTAATCAAATTTTCGGATATAAAATTTTATAAACCTTACTCAAAAATATTAGATGAATCAAAAGGTGTTCCTTGGACAAGGTGGTGTATCGGAGGTAAAACTAATATAGTTTTAAATTGTATAGATCGACATAAAGATAAGGAATTTTTTAACAACACTTTCATTTTTGCTGAAAGAGAAGACGGTAAAGAAAGCTCAATTACTTATAAAGAATTTGATAAGCAAATCTCAAAGGTTGGGAATACTTTAAAAATAAATGGCTTTAAAAAAGGTGATGTAATTGCACTTTACATGCCTCAATTTATAGAAACTTACATTGCTTACTTTGCTATTTTAAAAATTGGGTGTGTAGTGCTACCTTTATTCTCTGGATATGGATCAAAGGCAGTTATTGAAAGACTCAACATAGCAAAAGCTAAAGGTATTTTTACTGTTGAAAAAACATTTAGAAAAGCAAAAGAAATAAGAATGTTTGATCAAATTAAAAATGAATTAGATCAAGTCACTTCTTTAGAAAAAACTTTTTTATTAGGAAAAGAGAAAGGAAAGAAAATCTTTAATTGGGAAAATTTTCAAAATGTTTCTGATAATTTAAAAACAGAAGAAACCGATGCTGAAGATCCTGCTATTATCCACTTTACATCAGGTACAACTGGAAAACCGAAAGGATGTGTTTATACTCATATTGGTTTAGTTGCTAAGATGTCGTTTGATGAAGGAGTGTTAGCAGACTTTAAACAAACTGATATTCATTTGTGCATGGCCGATATGGGATGGATGGTGGGTTCTAAGTCTGCAACAATAGCTTCTTCACATGGAGCACAAATGGTAATCGCTGAGGGAGTTCCTGATTTTCCTGATGAAGTGCGTTTTTGGAAACTCATTGAAAAATACAAGGTTTCCTGGACAGAGCTTTCCCCTGCTCTCATCAGAGCACAAATGATTAAAGATGAAAAACTTTTTAAAGATTTAGATTTGAGCTCATTAAGAATGATTTGTACTGGTGGAGAACCTTGGACAGAAAAACCTTGGAAATGGTTATTTCAAGTAATTGGTAAGTCAAAAGTTCCCATTATGAATTCAGCTGGGGGTACTGAGGTTTCTGGTTCTATTTTACATTGTTGTTTACATCGTCCTTTTAAGGTTGGATCTTTTAATGCTCCCATTCCTGGAATGAGTGCAGACATCTTAAATTTAAATGGAAAAAAAGTTTCTACAAATGAAATGGGTGAATTGGTCATGAGAAAATCATCAATCGGATTAACAAAGAGTTTATGGAATGACGACAAGCGTTACATCGATAATTATTGGAGTATAATTAAAAATTATTGGGTACATGGTGATCTTGCAAGTAGAGACACTGACGGCCATTGGTATTTGCATGGAAGATCTGATGATACTATAAAAGTATCAGGCAAAAGAATTGGTCCATCAGAGCTCGAGAGCGTAATAGTCAAAAGTGGAAAAGCAAAAGAGGTCGCTGCTGTTGGAATACCTGACGCAAATAAAGGGTCAAAAATTATTTTATCTATCGTTCCAGCAGAAAATAATGATCAAAAAGAAAGTTTTTTTGAAGATTTAGTTATAAAAGATTTAGGGAAATCATTTAAGCCTGATAAGGTAATTTTTGTAAAAGATTTACCTAAAACAAGAAATATGAAAATAATGAGAAGAGTTATAAAATCATGTTTAGCAAACCAAGACCCAGGTGATTTATCAACGCTATTAAATCCAGAATCTGTAGAGGAGATTAGATCACATGCAATTTAAAGATATATTATATGAAGTCAAAGGTGACTACGCTCATGTCACTATAAATAGACCTAAAGTGTTAAATGCTTTTACACCAGTAACTCTTCAAGAACTTAAGACAGCTCTTGATGCTGCAGAAAAAGATAAAGAAGTTGGAGTAATAGTTTTATCAGGTGCTGGAGATAGAGCCTTTTGCTCTGGTGGAGATATGAATTGGGAAAGTTCTAAAGAATTTCAAAATCATGAATACGAATTTCATATTCACTTAACAAAATGTAGTAAACCAATCATAGCTAAAGTTGATGGGTACGCGATTGGTGGTGGAAATCATATGGCTTACTTTTGTGATTTAACTATAGCAAGTGAGAATTCTATATTTGGACAAAATGGTCCCCGAGTTGGTTCTCCAGCCGGAGGAGCTATCGTTGCTCATTCTGCGAATATTTTAGGACATAAACGAGCAAGAGAAATGTGGATGACTTGTAAAAGATACTCAGCAAAAGAGATGATGAATTGGGGTTTGGTAAATTCAGTAGTGAAAAAAGATAAATTAGATGAGGAAGTTAAAAAGTATGGCGATGAAATTTTAAAAGCTGCACCAACTTGTTTAAAAATATTAAAGGCCAGTTTTAGAAAACAATTTGAAGAAATTTTAAAAATTACACAAAAAGGTATGGTTGAAGAAGTTGCTCCTGGCTATTTTAAAACTGGAGAACAGGCAGAAGGCGCTAAGGCCTTTCTAGGAAAAAGAAAGCCAAATTTCAAAAAATTTAGATAATGAAAATTAAATCAATCAAAGCAATCACTTTGAGTATGCCGTTTAGCCATGGAGGAAAAAAGGTAATTTTTCATGGAAAAGAATGGAAAAGTTTAGAATTTAACTTAGTAAAAATTGAAACAGATAAAGGTATCACTGGTTGGGGTGAAGCCTTTGGTTATACAAGTTGGAAAGCAGTAAAAATAGCAATTGAAGAGATGGTGGCTCCTTTACTCGTTGGAAAAGACATGAGTAATATACCAGAACTTCTTTTAACTCTTCAAAAATCTTTGCACTTATTTGGTAGATACGGGATAACAATGTTTGCAATATCTGGTATTGAAATTGCATTATGGGATGCTTTAGGCAAAGAAAAAAATAAGCCAATTCATGAATTGTTAGGAAAAAAAAATAAAGATCTATTTAAAGCCTATTCAAGTCTTTTTAGATATGGTGATCCAAAAATAATAGAGCAAAAATGCAAGCAATCACTAGATGATGGTTACCAAGCTATAAAACTTCATGAAATAGAAAATGATTCTATTGAAGCAGGAAGAAAAGGAACAGGTAATCTTCCTTTAATGTTAGATACTAATTGTCCTTGGACTTATGAGGAAACATTATCCAAAAAAGATTTTTTAAAAAGTATGAAACTAACTTGGTTGGAAGAACCTATTTACCCGCCAGAAGATTATGAAACTCTTGCAAAATTGAATAAAGAACTTGGAATACCTATAGCCTGCGGAGAGAATGCGTGCACAGAATTTGAGTTTAAATCAATGATCAAACAAAAAGCAGTTACTTTTGTTCAACCATCAGTAATTAAAGTTGGTGGTATTTATGAAATGTTTAAAATTATTCAGTATGCAGAAAAAAATAATGTCTCTGTAATGCCTCATACTGCTTATTTTGGACCAGGTTTTTTAGCTACGCTTCAATTAGCTGCATTGATGGAAAAAGATACCTATATTGAGAGATTCTATTTAGATATTGATCAAGAATTCTACCCAAATTTTAAAAGAGCATTAAATGGGAAATATAAATTACCTTCAGGACCAGGTCTTGGTATTGACTTAGATTATAATAAATTAAGTAAATATGAAATATAGATCTGTTTTATTCGTTCCAGGACATGAAGAAAAAAAAATTAAAAAAGCATATACATTAAATGCAGATTTAATAGTTCTTGACTTAGAATCAACTGTTCCTGAAAATCAGAAAGATCAGGCTAAAAAAATAATAAAAGAATGCAATGTTAATAAAGATCAAACATATATAAGGATAAATAATAATTTAGATTTAGAATTTGTTACATCAGAAAAATTCCCTGGAATATTTCTTCCATTTACAGAAACAAAAAAACAATTAATTGAGATAGATATATTATTAAAAAAAACTGAGAAATTGAAAACTGATATAATCCCAATTTTGGAAAGTATAAACGGTCTAGCTAATCTTGAGGAAATTTGTTCTTTTTCAGAAAGAATTCAAATTATATCTTTTGGCTCTCATGATTTAGCTAAATCTATAAATCTTAAGATTTCAGAAGATGAAAAAGAAATAGTAGAATTTAGAAAAAATATAGTAAATAAATCTAAAAATATTAAGAGCCCAATAGATACCTCTTATTTAAATTTTAAAGATTTAAATGGATTTGAAAAATCATGTAATTTTGTAAAAAAATTAGGTTTTGGTGGTAAAGCTTGTATTCATCCGGACCAAGTTCAAATCTCAAACAAAATTTTTTAATGATAAATACTAAGAAACTTTTGTACTTTGCTTATGGTACAAATCTTAATAAAAAAATTTTTTTAAAAAAATATAAAAACGCTAAATATCTAAGCAAACATATTTTAAAAGATTTTGAATTAGTCTTTAGATCAAAATATAGGGTACCAGATATACAAAGAAAAAAAGGTTCAAGTGTGAAAGGTATTATCTATGAAATAGATAAAATAACCGAGAAAAAATTAGATAGATACGAAGACTATCCTAAGTTATATATAAAAAAATTTTTTAATAAAAAAAATAAAAATGTAATGTATTATTTCATGAAAAGAAAAACTCCTATTTTAAAGCCTGCAAAATACTACCTTAAAGTCATGAAAAGCGGCTATCGACAAAATAACTATAAATTTAACTTCAAATATTAAAGTGAAAAACAAAATAAAGATTGCAGTTGTTGGGATTGGCTTGATGGGGAGTCAGCATTTAAAAGCTTTAAGTGTTTCAAAAAAAGCAAAACTCCATTCTATTGTAGATGTAAATAAAAATTCTATAACACATGCTAAAAAATTTAAAGTTCCATTCTATAGATCGTCGACTGAATTACTTAGTAATAATAAACCAGATGCCGTAATTGTTGCTACACCCAATCAGTTTCACGAAAAACATACGATAAGTTTTTTAAATGCAAAAATACCTGTTTTATTAGAAAAACCAATTTCCGATAATATTTCAAAAGCAAAAAAAATTATTCAAAGCTCAAAAAAAAATAAAACTCATCTACTTATTGGCTATCATAGAAGGCACAACAGTATCGTAACTAAAGTAAAGAAACAAATCGATAGCGGAAATCTTGGAAAAATTGTTGCTGCTAATGTTATGTGCTGGTTGTACAAAAATAAAGATTGGTACAAAGAAAAATGGCGTATTAAAAAAGGAGGAGGTCCTCTAGGTATTAATCTAGTACATGATATTGATCTTATTTGTTACTTATTAGGTCCCATAACATATGTTCAAGCAACAACCTCAAATAAAATTAGAAAATATGAAGTTGAAGATACCGCAATTGTTAATTTTACTTTTAGATCAGGTGCTTTATGCACATTAAGTGTTTCTGATACAATTGTAGCTCCTTACAGTTATGAGCTTACAGCTGGAGAAAACCCTGCATACCCTATAACAAATCAATCAGCATATTTTATTGGAGGGACAAAAGGCTCGATACAATTTCCTAATTTAAAACATTGGTACAATAGAGGTGAGAGAAGTTGGTGGAAACCAATCTATCATAAAGATTTTAATATTCGTTTGAGTAGATTTACTTTAATAAATCAAATTGATCACTTATGCGATGTTGTGTCTGGAAAAGCTAAACCAAAAGTAAGTGGAAATGATGGCTTGCAATCGCTTAAAATATTTGATGCCATACTAAAAAGTACTAAAACTGGGAAAAAAATAAGAGTAAACTAATGAAAAGACTTAAACTTGGTATCATTGGTGGTGGCCCTGGATCTTGGATTGGTCATGTACATAGAATAGCCTCAAGATTCGATGATAAATATGAAATTGTAGCTGGCGTTTTTTCAAGAAATTATAAAATCAATCAATCTTTTGGGTCAAGTATAGGAATAAAAAAAAATAGGTGTTACAAAAATTATAAAGATCTTTGCTATTCTGAAAAAAAAATTAAAAATGGTATCGATGTAGTAGCGATTATGACACCCCCTGGGAGTCATCAAGAAATAGCGGAATTATTCATTAAAAATAATATTCATGTAATATCTGATAAACCATTTGCGGGTTCTCTACCTCAAGCTAAAAAACTTTATAAAACAATTAAAAGTAATAAAAAGATTGTTTACGGGCTCACACATAATTATTCAGCCTATCCAATGGTAAGACATGCTAAAAAATTAGTAGAAGATAAGAAGCTTGGAAATATTGAATATATTAACGTCGAATATGTTCAAGATTGGTCTAACGGTAAAAAAGTTACCCCGGGTTCTGCAAAAAAAATATTTAAATGGAAATTAGATAAAAAAATAGCTGGAGTTTCTACTGTGCTTAATGAAATTGGATCTCATGCATATCATTTATGTAATTACATTACTGGTCTTAAAGGAAAAAGCTTATTTGCAGATATCAAGCAATACTCCAAAAAAATTAAATTTGATACAAACGCCCAAGTTTTCATAAATTACGAGAATGGTGCAAAGGGTTTATTTTGGGCATCAACTACTGCTAAAGGGGGTGTTTATGGATTACGAATAAGAATATTTGGTTCGATGGGAAGTTTGGAATGGGTACAGAATGACCCCAACTATTTAAAATATAATGCTGCTAATGGCGCAACGAAAGTTTTAGAAAGAGGTTTCAATGAAAGTGGTTTTTCAAAAAACTTTTCAAGAATCAAGTACGGACATCCTGAGGGATATTTAAGTGCCTTTTCAAATTTATATAAAGAAATTGCATCAAAAATTAATTCAAAAAATAGTAAGAAAAGGTTTTATTTTCCAACAGCATATGAAGGTTTACTTACAGCAAGATTTATAGACGGATGTGTAAAGTCATCATCCAAGAAAAAATGGGTAGCTTTTTAAATGATTAAATCCTGTGTGATAGGATTATCAAAAGTTGGTATAATTCATTGTAAAAGTTTAATAAAAATAAAAAAAACTTCGTTAAATTATATTTTTGATAAAAATTACAATCTAAGCAAAAGACTATCTAAAAAATTTAAATGTAACACTTCAAGAAATTTCGACAGTATATTAAAAAAAAAAGATATAGAACTATTTATAATTGCATCACCTACAATTACGCATGATTTTTACATAAAAAAATTAATAAAATTTAGGAAAATGATCTATTGTGAAAAACCAATTACAAATAATAATAAAAGCCTTAATAAACTCAAATACTTAATAAAAAAACATAAAATTAAATTTTGCGCTGGTTTAAATCGTAGATTTTCAAAGGAATATGTTGCTTTAAAAAAGAAAATTAACAAAAAAAAAGTTAATTATATCCAAATAATATCTAGATCGGCCAATCATAATATTAATTTATCTGTAAGAAACGGAGGTCTTTTTTTTGATAAAGGATTTCATTTTTTTGATTTAGCTTGTTGGTTGAGTAATTCGAAACCAGAAAAAATGATTGTAATTTCAAAATCAATAAGTACCGAGGATTTCTTAAATAATGGAGATTTCTCAGATGCAATAATTAATCTAAAACTAAGGAATGGAATAGTCGTTGAAATAGTATTTAGTAGAAAGTGCAGATTTGGAAATATTGAAAAAATTAAAGTATATGGTGAAAAATTTTCATTAGACTCTGACGACTTTTCTGACAAAAAGACATTATATGATGACTTTTCTGTAAGACACAGAAAGTCATACTTAAATTGTTTAAAAAAATTTATTGAAAGTAAAAATAATCTCTTAATGAATGAAGCAATATTAACTCAAAAGATATGTGCTGATGCTTTGAAAAAAGCAAGGTACCAGTAATTATAAATATTTACTTAAAGCTCTACTTGCAAGTATTGATGAGGAAATATCAGTTTTAAATGTATTTAAGATTGATTGAGTCTTTTCAACCTGCTCCTTTATCTTACTCGGGTCATCAATAAAAGAACTTACAGATTTGAATAAATCTTTTGGATTACACTTAGATTGAAGTAATTCAGGTATTACCTCTTTTCCTGCTGCAATATTAATAATATTTGCGAATTTAACTTTAATCAAAGATTTAACAATTAAATAGTTTAAAAAATTCATTTTATAGAGAATGATGGATGGAACTTTAGATTTACAAATTTCAAGCGAGACCGTTCCTGATTTAGCAACTGCAAATACAGATTTCTTAAGAGTGTGAGACTTTATTTTATCATCACTAATAATTTCACAATTACTTATATTTTGAGATTTTACGTAAGATTGAATTAAATCATAATGTTGCTTTGTAGAGTGAAATATATAAATAAAATCTTGATAACTTTTATTCATTAATTTTATAAAATCTAAGAGTATAGGCATTAAGACATCAATTTCAGATGCTCTACTTCCTGGAAAAACTGATATTAATGCTTTATTTTTTTCAAATATTTGATTGATGTCGATTTTACCTTCAGAAGACTCATCTAATAAGGGATGGCCCACAAACTCATTGCTCATATTCTCTTTATCAAAATACGGTTTTTCAAAATTAAATAATAATAATATATGATCAATAAACTTCTTAATTTTCTTAACTCTTCCTTCTCTCCAAACCCAAACTTGTGGTGCAACATAATGAATTGTTTTTATATTTGAATTTTGTTTTTTTACGCGTTCAGCAACTCTTAAAGTAAAATCGGGACTATCAACTGTAAATAAAATATCTGGATTAAAATCTTTTATAGCATTAACAGTTTCATTAATTTTTTTATTAATTTTGAAAATATTTTTTATAACATTTGTAAAACCTATATAGGTAATCTCTTTTAAATCATAAATCGATTTTATACCTAAAGCTTCTAAATTTTCACCCCCCACACATAAATACTCGATTTCGGAATTGTCTTTTTTAAATTCTTTAATTACTTTTGATGCGAGTTTGTCTCCAGACGGCTCACCTGTAAGTATAAATATTTTTTTCACTTGTGCATTCTCCAAAGTTCACCCTTGTCAGATAGTAAATAAAGATCTCCGCTCTTGTGTATTTTGATATCTCTTATTCTTCCTATATCACCTTTGAATAAAATTTTTTCATCGATAAAATTTGATTTATTAAATCTTATTTTTCTTAAAGATTGATCTTTAAGAGATGTAATTAAAGCTTCACCATTCCATTCTTTAAATGTTTCGCCTTTATAAATTGTCATAGCGCTTACTGCGATAGAAGGAACCCAGTACTTAATTGCTTTTGTAAAGCCAGGTTTCCATTTTGGACCAATTTTAGTTCCAGAGTAGTTAGTTCCTCCCCAACCTAATATCTTCCAACCATAGTTTTCTCCAAAATTTGCTGTTCCAAACCAATCGCCTCCCCTTGCGCCATGATTGGTCAGATATATTTTGTCATCAAATGGTGAAAGAGACATACCCTGAGGATTTCTAACTCCAATCTGATAAATTTCTGGTAGCCAATCTTTTTTATTAATAAATTTTGGATTATCTTTTGGGATCGAACCATCCAAATTTATTCTTATAATGCTTCCAGGATGTTTAGTGAAATCTTGGGCGATCATCCCCTGGCCTCTTTCTCCAGCGGTCACATACAAATGTTTATTTTTTATTACTAGTCTAGATCCAAAATGATATCCTGAATTTATGGGGGGTTGGGCTTGAAAGATGTTTTTAAAATTAAGTTTCTCAGTATTAAGTTTTGCTTTTGCAACAGAGGTGCTAGACATTCCGTTTGATCTATTTTCAGAGTATGACACAAATACAATGCTATCATTATGAAGTATATCTAATAACCCTCCCTGGCCATCTTCTAAGACTTTAAGATTATGGCTTATATCTTTTATTTTTTTTTCTTTTAAGTTTATAAATTTTATATTTCCTGGTTTTTCTGTAACCAATAAATTTTGGTTGTCTATAAATGTTAAGCTCCATGGGCTATCAAACCCTTGTACAATTTTCTCCAATTTAAATTCTTCAGCACTTAAATTTGTGAATAATAGAAGAAAAATTGATAATAATTTTTTCATTTGATTAAAATAAACATTTTATGTCTATTTGCATACTGAACACTTTGACTTTTATTTAAAAAAATATTTAATTTATGTTTTAGAACTATTCCTTTTAGTCCTGCCATTTTACATTGTTTCAAAGTTTCTAATCCTACGGTTGGAAGATCGACTCTCAAATCTTGTCTTTTTTTTGGGAATTTTATTAGTATTCCATTAGGGAATTTAGTTATTTTTTTTACTTTTTTAATCATTTTTTGTGTTCCACCAATTCCCTCAATTGTTAAAATTTTATTATTTCTACAAATAGCGCCTTGGGTAAATGAGAAATTACCAGACTTTTTAAGAGCTTTTTGCCCACAAAGAATATCTTTTTTATCAGAGGCATTTGGTTTAATTGTTGTGTAATTTCCCTTGGGCAGACTTATTTCTGGAGTAAATTTATTTGAGCTAACAGTTTGAATCTTTTCTTTTTTTAAAATATTTATTATTTGTTTTAAAATTGCTGCATCCCCTAATTTTGAACTTTTTATAATTTTTGGCATATAATAAATTCCTTTAAAATCTAATTTTATAGATTTAAAATTTGGTTTTGTTACTTTTCCAGCAAATAAAACTTTTTTACAATTTTTCGATTTCAGTATCGAAATAATTTTGCCAAATTGACCAATCGATACTGAGTAAGAATTTTTATCTTTTTTAAATATCTTTTTTTTTGTTAAATCTATAATTACATATTTACTTTTCTTTTTAATTTTTTTTAATATGTATTTTGGAAATTCTGTTTCACCAAAAATAAGCCCAATCATAAGTTATCTAATTTTGTGGTGCGCAAATCGGTCTTTTTTTATCTTTTTCTATAAATCTTATTACTTCACCTACTAGCTCGTTATCTTTATACTCACCATTTATTTTGTTTAGATTTTCATGTAAATTTTTGGATGAGAATATTTCTTTGAATGCTTTATCTAGTCCGATAATTTTTTGATTTTCATATTTATGTCTTCTTAGACCTATCAAATTAAGACCTTGTAAGAAATTTCTATTACCTATTGATAGTCCAAAAGGTATGACATCTTTTAGTACTCCAGTCATTCCTCCAATCATCGCAAGTCTTCCTATTCTCGTAAATTGTTGAACTGCAGAATTACCTCCAATAACGACGGAGTCCTCTATAGTAACATGACCTCCTAAGGGAACATTGTTGGCAATTATAACATTATTTCCGATCTTACAGTCATGAGCTATATGTGACGAAATCATAAACAAACAATTATTACCAATTATTGTTTTGGAGCCTCCTCCTTCAGTACCGGGGTTAATGGTAACATACTCTCTAATTAAATTATTCTCTCCTATTACTAAGTTATTTTTTTCACCTTTAAATTTTAAATCTTGAGGCTGCGTTCCAATACTTGCAAAAGGAAAGATTCTTGTTCCTTTACCGATGCTAGTATTTCCCTCTATATGAACGTTCGAGATTAATTCAACATCATCTTTCAGCTCTACATTTGGCCCAACGTAGCAGAAAGGTCCTATTTTAATTTTTTTTGATATTTTTGCTTTTTTGTCGATTACGCTTGAATTGTGTATCATTATTTTCTATCTACAATTGTTGCTGACCATTCTGCATCGGCCATTCTTTTTCCCTCAACTATAGCAGTTCCTTTATATTTCCAAACTCTTCCGTGAGATCTTATTGCTTCGATTTCTAAATTTAATTCACAATCAGGAATGACTGGATTTCTAAATCTGGCTTTATCAACACTCATTAAAAAAACCAACTTATCTTTATACTCTTTCGGATCTATACCATGAGCAGTTAGAGCAGCAGCAGCTTGACCAAATGCCTCAACGATTAAGACACCGGGCATAACTGGCTGACCAGGAAAATGGCCTTGAACATAAAAACCGTTCTTTTTTACGTACATAATTGCAGTAGCAGATTTAAGCGGAACTATATTTATTAATTTATCAATTAATAACATTGGTTCCCTATGAGGCAATAATCTCTCTATTGTCTTTCTATCTATTTCTTTAACACTCATTTTTTTAAATTTCTTAAAAAATCTTTTATTGGAACTGCTGGGTATCCCATAACAATTTGATTATCTGAGATATCTTTTACTACTCCGCTACCTCCTCCTATTTTCACATTATTTCCAATTTTTAAATGACCCGAGATGCCTGCTTGGCCACCTATAGAAACATTATTTCCAACTTTTGTACTTCCAGCGAACCCAACTTGTCCAGCAATCATACAATTAGAACCTATTTGAACATTATGAGCGATATGCACCTGGTTATCTAAATAAGTATTATTTCCAATAACAGTGTCATCAACAGAACCACGATCAATTGTACAACTTGTAGCTATCTCAACATCATCTTTAATTAAAACTTTTCCTATATGAGGAAATTTTATATTTTTCCCTTTAAGGGGGATAAAACCAAATCCCTTTTGTCCAATCATACATTTATCTTGCAACACTACCCTATCTCCAATTATAGAATTTTTAATTATAACTCCAGAGCCTATGACACAATCTTTTCCAATTAAAACATCATGTTCTAAAACACTGTTAGATCCAATTATTGTGTTTTTACCGATTTTTACGTTTTTACCAATTAAAACATTATTACCAAATTTAACAAATTTATGTTTATTTTTATTTGGTTTTTTTAGTGATAAATCTGGGTAATCAACATCAGCGTTTAAATATAATTTTGTTAAAACTTTAGCTAATTCAAATAATACGTTTTTAACTATTACTTTTTGAGTTTTATTGGGTAAATGTTTTTGTAAATCTTTTGTAGTGATACAAACTCCACAATCTGTATTGCTTGCAAAAGATATATATTTAGAGGAGTCGAAGAAAGATATATCGTTTTTTTTAGCAAGATGTAAAGGTTTAACTTCATTTACGACAAAACTTGTTTGAAATTTTACATTAGGGAAAATTTTATCAATTTTAATATTTTTTTTTGAAAAAAAAAAATTTGATTTCATTCAAATTTAATTCAAAGTTATTGATTTAAGTTTTTTATTTAATCGTTCAATAATATCTTTTGTAATATCTAAATTTTGGTCGGCTAATAATAAACTTTTTCTTTCAATTACCATTCTAATTTTTTTTTCTTTCATATATTCTTCTATAATGGGATTTAAATTTTTTAAAAGTTCCTTTCTGGCATTAGATCTTTGCTTAGAAACTGTCTCTAACAATTTATTTCTCTCTTTTTGCAACTTTGAAACTTTTGTTCTCAATTCCTTTACTTTATTTTTATATTCTTCAGGTTTAATAATTTTTTTTTGTTGAATTATTTTTTTTTCCTCTTCTTGTATTGTTTTTTCTTTTTCTTTAATTTTTTTGATGCCTACTTCTAGTTTTTTCTTTAATTCATTCTGAGCTTTTTTTCCTGCATTACTCTCATTTAATACATATTTAAAATCAATAAAATGTGGGACTTCCGCATTTAGATTAAAATTGAAAAAAGTGATCAAAATTAAAACGATTATTTTTTTAGCAAATTTTTTCATATTAAAATGAAGTTCCTAAATTGAAATTAAATGACTCAGTTTTATCGGTAGATGCTTTTGATAAGTTTGTAGCTAAAGTAAAAGTCATAGGTCCTATAGGTGATATCCAACTAGCATTAATTCCTGTAGAAGATCTAAGTTTATTGCTGTCATCAATGCTGTCGTCATAATCAACTTCCCATACATTTCCAAAATCAACAAAAAAAGAAACGTCTGTGTTACTTGAGTCTGGTAATAAGTTTGGTAAATTCACGTCGAAATTTACAGCTGCAGCATAATTACCTCCTATATGGTCATTACCATCAACTGGGCCTATTTTACCCTTGCTAAAACCTCTCAATCTCCTTGTACTTAATGATTTTCTTTTACTTAACCTGACATCCTCATCATTTAGGCCGTTAATTGCTGATAAAAATATTTTTCCTGAGCCAACATAATTTTCATTAAATTCATGATATGTGCTAAATCTTAACGTATTATCAACAAAGGGTTTATCCGCATATATTGGCAAAGATTGAACAAAATTAAACACAGATCCATCCGTTGGCATAAATGACCTATTTCTCTTGTCGTATGTTAATCCATAAACTGCTGCCAACTCTGTAAAATCTCCGTCCTGTTTCTGTAATGATGCCGAAGCATTACTATTTGTTCTTAAATCATCATAAGAAAAATTTAATGCCAAATTTGTGTAAATGTCTTTATATTGTTCAAATGAAGTACCTGCACCAAAAGTAATTAGTTTGTTCTCATAACCTTGATCAGGTTTATCATTCGAAGTATTTTGTATATGATATTCAATGGAATTACCAAGTAAATCATAATTTGGATTTGTATAAAATAATTTTCCTTTTAAAGATTCTTCGCTTAATTCTACGTTAATACCTACTATTTTTCCTTCCCCAAGCCAGTTATTTTCTTGTATATCAAAAGCAAATGTTCCACCATTTGTTCCGACTCCAGCGCCAGCACTTAATTCTCCAGTTGGTTTTTCTTCTATGTTAATTTCAATTATTTTTTGATCATCACTAGAACCAGGAAGAACTTTAGATTTTACACGATTAAATATATTTTTAGATTTTAGTTTTGCAATAGATTTATCAAGATTTAAATTAGTAAAAGGATCACCTTCGTCTAACAAAAGTTCGCTTCTTATAACGCTTTCATTTGTAACATTATTCCCTTTTATGTTAATCCTTTCAACTATAATTTTTTCTCCCTCTTTAATCTTAAATGCTAGATTAATTTTATCTCCTTCGATAGTTTCTTGAACTGAATGTTCGACAAACTGTAAATTATTATTATCAATTATAATATCTATTTCTTCTAAAATTTTTTTAATTTTGAATGGAGAATAATACGTTCCGACTAGCTCATTATAATTTTCTCTAAGTGGAAAAAAGATTTCTTTATCAAAAGTAGTATCTAAAACCGTTTCTATTTTTGCAAAGACATATCTCTTTCCTGCATCAATACTATAATATAGATTAATATTTTCTGTGTCTTGTATTTCTGCAGACGAGGAAGTAACTTTTACATCGTGATATCCCAAATTTTTATAATAATTGATTAAAAGTCTTTTATCTAATTCGATTTGATTTTCATTAAACCTTGTATTTCTTGAAATTACTTTCCAAAACTTATCCTCTTCACTAGCAATAATATCTCTTAACCTTTTATCTTTAATCTTTTTATCGCCTGTAAAAAAAATTTTTGAAATTCTTGTAATCTCTCCTTTATCGATATCAATTGCTAAATCAACGTTATTTTTATCAATATTTCTTATTTTTGTTTCTACTTTGGCAAATTTATAACCTAAGGTCGAATAATACTTTTTAATTAAATTGATATCATTATTTAAATTATTTTTTATAAAAGAGTTTTTTTCTTTAGAGCTTATTATCTTTTTAATTTGATTTTGTACTCTAGTATTTTGTTCACCGATTAATATAATTTCATTGATCACAGGATATTCTGTTAACTTAATAATTAATTTCTTATTACGTATTTCAACATTAACATCCTCAAAAAAATTAGTTGAATAAAGATTTTTTAAAATATCATTTATGTCTGAATTGCTAAAATCTGAGCCTATTGGTTTTATTTCTCCATAAACTTTTATTGTTTCATCGCTAACTCTTTTATTTCCGCTTATCTCTATTTCATTCACTATTTCCGCTAAAGATGATACGACAGTAAATGAAACAGCTAAAATTATGGATAAGAATTTTTTCATTTTTTTTTCAGTTTAATTTTATTCACAGTAATATTTCGAGCCCAAGAGTCTATTAGTTTGATTTGATAAATTTTATCAGGCTTTTTTACAGCATATTTCTTGTAATTTCTATCGTTCATAATGGTCTTAATAGTTTTAAATATACTTAAAAAGGGTATCTTTTTTCTTAAAAAATTATCAACTAATACCTCATTTGCAGCGTTAATTATAATCGGAGATGATGGAAATTGATTTATTTTTGATTTAAGTGAAATACTAGGAAATATTTTTTTATCTACTTTCTTAAAAACTAAATTTTCAGTTTTATTTTTTTTAAAAGAAATTTTATTGTTTTTAATATATTCAGTTATATTTAAATTTCCATCGTATATAGCGTTTGCAATTGGTATAATCATAGAGGTTTCATGATAAAGAAATTGCGTTAAACCATTTTTAAATTCTACGATTGCATGTACTAAAGAATTAGGGTGTATTAAAATATCAATTTTGTTATTTGGTAAATTAAATAATTTTTGAGCTTCAACTAATTCAAACATTTTATTCATAAGAGTAGAAGAGTCGACTGAAATTTTTTTTCCCATTTTCCACTTAGGATGTCTAAGAGCATCTTCAGGCCTAATATTTTTAAATTTATTAGACTTTAAGTTTAAAAAAGGTCCACCTGAGGCAGTTATAAATATCTTTTTTATACTACTTAATTTATGATTTTGTATTAATTTAAATATAGAATAGTGTTCAGAATCTACTGGAACAATTTTTGTTTTATTTTTTTTAGCAATTCCTCTAATTACGCTCCATCCACAAATTATAGCTTCCTTATTTGCAATAAGAATATTTTTACATAATCTTATCATGAATAGAGTTGGATAGAGTCCTGCAATACCAGGTATAGCAGAAATTACAAAATCTATTTTTTTTCTTTTTAACTTAAAATTAAAATTATTCAATATTTCTATTTTCTTATTTTTAAATTTTTTTTTAACTTTTTTAAAAACAAAGTAATTATTAATTATATAATATTTTGGTTTATACTTTTTAATTTGCTTACAAATAAGTTTATAATTTTCATTTGCTGATAGTAAAATTATTCTGAAGTGTTTTTTTTTCGTATCTATAATTTTTAAAGTATTCAATCCTACAGATCCTGTGGAGCCAAGTATTGAGATATTTTTAATCATTTTAATTAAGTGTAGCTAAGGCTATTAAACCAAATGGAACCCCAAGAAAAATTCCATCTAATCTGTCCAGCACCCCTCCATGTCCTGGTAAATATTTTCCAAAGTCTTTAAATTTAGCTTTTCTTTTTAAATAAGAAAAAAACAAATCTCCCATTTGACATGCTATGGATGTTACCAGACCTACGAATAAAATATTGAAGCTATATACTCCAAAAAAAATAAAAGTTAAAACAAAGATTATTAAAATTGATGTAAAAAGTGATCCAATTGATCCTATAACAGTTTTGTTGGGACTTATTTTTGTTAATTTAGGGCCTCCAAAAGTTTTACCAAATATATAACCCCCAATGTCAGAAAATACACAACCTAAAAGAATTATAAATAATATTAGTTTTAATTGTTCGTTATAAGAAAAGAACAAAAATAAGTAGCAAAATACAGTTACATAAATACTAAAAATAAAATTTATTGATATTATAAAAAATTTAGATTTTATTATTTTATTTATTACATTATAAAACTCAATTAATGAAAGAACTCCTAAAACTATTAAACTATATATAAGAAGAAAATTAAAATTAAAAATTAAAAAGAAAAGAAAAAACAATAATAAAGAGGTAAGTAATCTTTTTCTTAAATTAGTAGAGATCATAATGAACCAAAATTTCTCTTTATATTTTTGTATTTTAAAATTATCTTTTTTAAATCTAAAGAATTGAAGTCAGGCCACAATTTTTTGAGAAAAAATAGTTCAGTATAAGCAAGCTGCCAAAGCATAAAATTACTGAGTCTAAATTTTCCTCCAGTTCTAATCAAGATATCCGGGTTTGGCATACTTTTTGTATAAAGATTTTTTGTGAAATTCCTCAAATTCACTCTTTTTTTTATCTTTTTCAATGCATAAAAAATTTCTTGTCTCGATCCATAATTAATAGCTAGATTAACTGTAATTTTTTTGTTTTTTTTTGTTAATTTTTCTGTTTTTCTGAGGATGTTTCTAAGCTCCTTTGATAACTTGTTTAAATCACCTAAAATATTAATTTTAATACCTTGAGATATAACGCTATGAATTTCCTTAGTGAAGTAGCTTTTTATCAATTTAAATAAGAAAGAAATTTCTGTTTTCGGTCGTTTCCAATTTTCTGAGGAAAAAACATAAAATGTCACAATTGGAACGTTAAAACTTATGCAGGATTTCACAATTTTTTTTACTGTATCGACTCCTTTTAAATGCCCGTAATTTCTTTTTTTTCTTTTTTTTTTACCCCACCTACCATTGCCATCCATTATAAAGGCAATATGGTTGAGCTTGTTCATATCTGAATTATCTCTTTTTCTTTTTCGACCAGGATTTTTTCAATATTTTCTATATTTGTATCTGTTAATTTTTGAATATTCTTTTCAAAATTGTTGCTTAAATCTTCAGAAATTATTTTTTCTTTTAATTTTTTTTTTAATTCTTCATTAGCCTCTCGTCTAATGTTTCTAATTGCAATTTTTCCTTTCTCTCCCATGTTTTTTAATATTTTAATTAAGTCTTTTCTTCTTTCTTCGGTTAGATCAGGAATTCTCAGTCTTATAATCTGACCATCTATTTGAGGGTTTATTCCAAGTTCAGATTTTTGAATAGCTGACTCAATTAATGTCACATTTGACTTGTCCCATACCTGAACTGATATCAATCTAGCTTCTGGAACATTGATTGTTGCAAGTTGTTCTATGGGCATTAGCTGCCCATAAACGTCTACTTTAATTGTATCAAGCATGCTTGTATTAGCTCTTCCAGTTCTTAGTGTAGAAATATCTTTTTTAAAAGATTGAATGCTTTTATCCATTTTTAAGGAATAATTTTTTTCATTGAATTCGCTCACTTATTATACTCCTTCTCCAACTTTATATCTTATAAAGTCTAACACTTTAACTTCTTTTTCAAAACTATTCTCTTTAAGTATGTCTGAGACTTTTTTCTTTGGATCCATAATCCAAATCTGATTTAATAGTGAATTATCATTTAAAAATTTTGAAATCTTACCTTTTGAAATTTTTTCAATCATTTCTGTTGGTTTACCGGAATTAGAAATTTCAGCTTTTATAATTTCTAATTCTTTATCAATAATATTTTTATCAATGCCCTTAGGTTCGATAGCTAAAGGGTTCGATGCAGCAATATGCATAGCAATTTTAGAACCTATTTGATCATTTTTTCCTTTAACTATATTTTCTAATTTTACAATAGAAACTATTTTACCAATATTTTTTTCTAAGGCAGAATGTACATAAAAAAAATTAACACCCATATTGTTATCAAAAAAGAATGATCTTCTTATTGTAATTTTTTCTCCAATTTTTGCGATAAGATTTACCAAATTATCTTTTACCAAAATATTATTTTTCATCTTAGAATTATTTAATTTTTCCAAATTTCCTTTAAGAATAAAATTTAATTCAGATAGTTCTTTGCAAAAACTTATAAAATTTTCATTTTTAGCTACAAAATCCGTCTCACTATTAATTTCAATTATAGAAATTTTTCCCTGATTTTCTTTAACAAGCGCTAATCCCTCAGAGGCTGTTCTGCTCATTTTTTTTGAGGCCTTGGCAATTCCCTTTTTTCTTAAATATTCTACTGATTTATTAATATCACCTTTAGATTCATCTAAAGCTAACTTGCAATCCTTAAAGCCGACACCGGTCATTTCTCTAAGTTTTTTTATATTTTCTAGTAAATTTTTATCTGACATTGAAAATTATAAAAAATTATTTTTTTTTATTAGAAAGTTTTTTAGTTGATTGTTCTTTTTCTTGTCCTTTAATATTTTTTTCAGCATCTTTGATCGTACTTTTTAAAAGCTCACAATACAAATTTATTGATCTTCGAGCATCGTCATTACCTGGTATTGGAAAATTTATTCCTGTCGGATCTGAATTTGTATCCAATACTGCTATGATCGGTATACCAAGTTTTTTTGCTTCTGCTACTGCTAAAGACTCTATATTTGTGTCAATAATAAATATTATATCTGGAGTTTTTTTCATTTCTGAAATACCTCCAAGTGATCTTTTTAACTTTTCTTTTTCTTTGCTAAACTTTATGATTTCTTTTTTTGTAAAACCTAAGTTCTCTTTTGAAAGTTGATCCTCTAATTTTTTTAGTCTTTTAATAGAATTTTGAATAGTGTTCCAGTTAGTGAGCATGCCTCCCAGCCAACGATAATTTACGAAATATTGGCCAGTCTCTTTTGCTAACTCACTTACTTGTTCTGATGCTTGTTTCTTAGTTGAAACAACAAGTAGTTTTCCTCCACTTGATATTACTTTGTGAACTTGGACAAGTGCATTTTTTATAAATTCTACTGTTTGGGTTAGATCTATTATGTGTATTGAATTTTTTTCACCAAAAATGTATTTCCTCATTTTTGGATTCCATCTGAGCGTTTTGTGCCCAAGATGTACCCCAGCTTCTAAAAGTTGTTTAATATCTACTTTTGGTACGTTCATTTTTTTTTCCGGTTAATCCACCACAGTAATTCCAATTATTGGACCGGTAGGGATTTACCCTTATAACTGTGTGCGAAATTAATATCTGATATATACAAACAGATTAAAAAATCAATACTCTAAACAGTTATTTTTGTTACGTATTCCTTAGCTTTTAAGACTTTTAAATGATTTAAATCAAATTTTCGATTTTTTTGAAAAGAATAATGGGCTTTTTTATTATTCATTTTAACTATTAAACTTATCTTTGTTTCACCATGTTTAGATAAAATTTCTTTTAATTCATTTATTTTATAATTTTCAGTTAATTCAATCGTAACATTAGAGTAAGGCTTATTAAGCACTTCATCTAAGCTTAATATTTTTTTAACATTTATTCTTTTAGGAGAATTATCAGCAACTTTGTCTTTTTGCACAGTTAAAACAAAGGACTCAGACTCTTTTAATTTATCTCTATTATTAATTAGTATTTCTGCGAATAAAAATAGCTCAAATTCACCTTTTTTATCACTGAATTTTACTATTGCGTATGGGGTGCCTTTAGCGCTTTTTTTTTCCTGGATTGACATAATTGTTCCAGCTACTAAACCCTCACTAGTTTCATCTTTATTAAACTGATGAAACGAAATAATTTTCAATTGATTAAATATTTTCTCATATTCATTCAATGGATGATTTGAAACATAAAACCCAAGGGATTTAAATTCCTCAGATAAAAGCTCTTTTTCTTTCCAGGGTTTTGAAGGTAAAAATTCAAATTGATTATCCTCGCTCTCACTATTCCCAAACAGGCTTGATTGATTATTTTCTTTATCTTGATTTAAATTTTTATTTTGTTGAATAATTTTCGGTATTGAGACGAAAATTTTATTTCTATCCTTGTCAAAGCTATCGAAAACCCCTGCTTTTGTTAAACCTTCAAGTTGTAATTTGTTAATATCTTTAGAGTCAACTCTTGATATAAAATTTCCTAATGATTTAAACTTCCCGTTAAGTTCTCTTTCTTTAATAATATTAGAAATTGCCTCGTAACCAACATTTTTAATTGCACCTAAACCATAAAAAATTTTTCCATCTAATGCTTTAAATTCTGCAAAACATTTATTTATATCTGGCCTTATAATTTCAATTTTTAATCTTCTTAATTCTTCTACAAACTCTCTCAATTTTGAGGTATTGGTTAATTCCGTTGACATGGTTGCAGCAATAAAATCCTCTTTATAGTAAGTTTTTAAATAAGCTGTTTGATAAGCAATCATTGCGTATGCAGCTGCATGACTTTTGTTAAAACCATATTGCGCAAATGGTTCAATTTTTGTAAAAACAAAATTAGCAACATCTTTAGTAATACCATTTTTAATTGCACCGTTAATAAATCTTTCTTTTTGCTTGTCAAGTTCAGCTTTTTTCTTTTTTCCCATTGCTCTTCTTAAAATATCGGCCTCACCAGCGGTAAACCCTGCTAAAGTTTGAGCAATTTGCATTACTTGTTCTTGGTAAATAATAATTCCATATGTTGATTTTAAAATTTTTTTTAATATAGGGTGTATATAGTCTGGCTCCTTGAGACCATTCTTGCAGTCATTGTAGATAGGAATATTACTCATTGGACCTGGTCGATACAAAGCAACGAGTGCAATTATGTCATCAAATTTATTTGGTTTCATTTGTTTTATAGCCTCTCGCATTCCAGCACTTTCTAATTGAAATAGCCCTGTTGTTTCTCCAGTTGAAAGAAGTGAGAAAACTTTTTCATCGTTTTTATTTATTTTTGATATATCTAAGTCTTTTTTTTTTGCTTTTAATCTTTTTAACGTTTTATCAATAACTGTAAGGGTTTTTAGGCCCAGTAAATCGAATTTTACTAAACCTGCATTTTCTGATGAATACATATCGTATTGAGTTGAGGGCAATATAAGATTAGAACCATGGTCAACATAAAGTGGAAATTGCTCTGCAAGTTTATTTCCTGCGATTACTACCCCTGCTGCATGAGTTGCCATATTTCTATTTAAACCCTCAAGTTTTAAAGATAATTCTAATAATTTTTTTACCTTTGAATTATTTTTTACCTCTTCTTTAAATCTTGGCTCTCTGTCAATTGACTCTTGAAGGGTTAATGGCCGAGATGGATCGAAAGGTACCATTTTACAAATTCGATCAACATGTCCGTAAGATAGGCCAAGAACTCTACCTACATCTCTCAATACCATTCTTGCTTTAAGTTTGCCAAAAGTAATTATATGAGCGACACCGTCTTTATACCTTCTCTTTAAATATTCAAATACTTGATCTCTTTTTTCCTCACAAAAATCTATATCAAAGTCTGGCATCGAAACTCTATCCGGATTTAAAAATCTTTCAAAAATTAAGTCATATTCTATTGGATCAAGATCGGTAATATCTAAACAATATGCTACTAAGGATCCTGCTCCAGAGCCTCTTCCAGGTCCAACAGGTATTGAATTTTTTTTAGCCCATTTGATGTAATCTGAAACAATCAAAAAATAACTGGAATAATCCATGGAATTTATAATACCTATCTCATGATTTAATCGGTCTTTATAAATTTCAACTATCTCTTTTGTTGCTTTAGAAGTATTTTTTTTTAAAATAAAATTTTGCATTCTTTTTTCTAACCCTTCTACAGCTTGTTTATTTAATTCTTCCTCCGGTGAATTTTGATTGTCATTAATTATTGAAGGTAAAATCGGCTTCGATTTTTTTGGCTTAAAATTAAACCGTAAGTGAAAATTATAATTATTTTCTAAGGCCTCTGGTATATCAGAGTATAATTTTTCTAACTCTATGTGATTTTTTAAAAAGTGTTGATTGCTAAATCTAAATCTGTTTTCATCATCTACAAAATTTTTTTGTCCAATACAAGTCAATGCATCGTGTGCTTCGTACATTTCTTGATCCAGATAGAATACCTCTTGAGTAGCAATCAAAGGAATTTGGGTAGATTTTGAAACATTTAAAAGATGATTTTCAAAGTTTTTTTCGTTATTTTCATTGTGTCTTTGAATTTCGATATAAATTCTATTAGGAAAATGTTTTTTTAGTAAGGTAATTGTTTCAATTAAATTCTTAATCTTATTAGAATGTAATAATTTCCCAAAAAAATCTCTATAACTACCGGTTAATAAAATTAAATCTTTACTATTTTTTATTAAATCTGCTAAGCTACAAGCAGGTTCTTCTGTTTCATTACTTTTTAGATAGCTTAATGATGAAAGCTTCGTTAAATTTTTATAACCATCTTCTGTTTTTGCATATAAAGTTATTTTACCTATAATATTATGTTCTTTTAAATTAATTTGTGTACCAATAATTGGTTGTGTACCAACTTTTGATAATTTTTCAGAAAATTCAAGTGCTCCACAAAGATTATAATTGTCAGCAAGACCAAGACATCTAATCTTTTTGGCTTTACAATACTCTGCTAGTTCATCAATTTTAATAGCTCCCTCACATATTGAATATTGAGTGTGGATTTTGATATTGTTAAATATATTATTAACGAGCATTAACTCGTTTTATAGTACCTTGAGAAATATACAACTTGTAATCAGCCCTGTTAGCAAGTTCTCTATTATGAGTTGCAAAAATTATTGTTTTTTTTAATTTTTTTAATTTTAAAAAAAGTGAAAAAATTTCTTTAGAAGTTTTAAAATCTAAATTACCCGTGGGTTCATCTGCTAAAATTATTTTTGTTTCTGCTATTAAAGCTCTTGCTATTGCTATTCTTTGCTGTTCACCTCCAGAAAGTTGATTAGGAAAATGCTGCGATCTATTAAAAATTTTTACATTTTTTAAAATTTGTTCAGCCTTTTTAAAAATTACTTTGGTGTTTTCTCCTCTAATTATTAAAGGCATCATCACATTTTCAATTGCTGTGAAATCGGTAAGTAAATTATTATCTTGAAATATAATTGAAACACTGCTTCTTCTTAACTCATCTTTCTGATAATTTGATAAATGTTGTGTCTCTTGCTTATTTAAAATAATCTCACCTTTTGTAGGTTCATCAAGTAGTGCTAATAAGTGAAGAAGAGACGATTTACCTGAACCCGAAGGTCCTACTAAAGCCACCAGCTCTCCTTCTTTGATCTTAATATTAAAATTTTCAAATAGTGTAATTTTACCATTTACATGATTAAAGCTTTTTTTTAAATTATTTGTTTCTAAAATAATTTTATTCATATCTTAAAGCTCTAAATGTACTCATCTTAGAAATTTTCATTGCTGGCAAGTATGAGGCAATAGCTGAAATTATTATTGATATTGAAAATATAATAAAAATGGAATTTAAATTAATTTCGCTTGGTAGTTTATCTAAAAAATAAATATCAGAGGGGAAGATTTCTAAATTAAAAAATGAGGAAAGAAAAATTCTAAATTTTTCAATGTTAATTGAAAATAGAATACCTAAAATTACTCCACTAATTGTCGCAAAAAAACCTATTGTCAAACCGGTAAGAAAAAAAGTTTTTTTAATAGATTTATTACTTAAACCTAATGTTTTTAAAATTGCTATTTCTTTGGTTTTGTTTTTAATAAGTATCGTTAAACCGGAGATTATATTAAAAGCAGCTACGACTACTATAAGAGTGAGGATGATAAACATTACGTTTCTCTCTACTTTAAGAGCGCTGAAAAGAGACTTATTTAAATCTGACCAAGTGTAAATGAAAAAATTTGGGTTTATTTTTTCAAACTTTTTTTTATAATAATTTGCTTTTAAAGGATCTTCTAAGTATATCTCAATATTTTGGTCTCTGTCAGTCTTATCAAATATTGACAGAGCATCTTGTATATTTAAAAAAACTATATTTTTATCAAACTCTAAAAAACCAGTGTTAAATATTCCAGCAACTTTGAAGTTTTCTTGCTTTGGTAAACTTCCTAAAGGAGTAGACACAAAAGCTGATGACATTAAACTTAGCGTATCTCCATTCTGAAGATTTAAATCAAAAGCAAGTTCTGATCCAATAAATACATCGTTTAACTTAAGATTTTCAAGCTTTCCCTTAGAAGTATACTCTTTAAAAAATCTTATTATATTTTTTTCATTTTTATCAATACCTTTTAATATAACGCCTTTAGCATTATTATTGCTAATTGTTATGCCTTCACCTGTATAAGATTTACTCAAGCTTATTTCTTTAAAATTCTTTTTTATATTTTGAATAAACTCTTCATCTATTTCAAAACTATTTGGTTGAATAACAACATGAGGGTTAAGTCCTAAGATTTTATTAGTAAGATCTGTTTTGAAACCATTCATCACTGACATCACAATAATTAAAATTGCTACGCCAAGCATTATCCCTAAAAAGGAGAATATTGAAATGATTTTTAAAAAACCCTCCTTTTTTTTAGGTCTTAAATTTCTTAATGAAATAAGTCTCTCTGCTTTTGTAAACAATGTATTAGCTTTTTAATTTTAATTGGATTTTATCAAGATTTAATATTTCACTTTGAGAGTTTAATTCTTTAAATTCAAAATTGTCTCCATCAGATTTTGAACCTATAATTATTTGATAAGGAACCCCAATTAAGTCATGTTTTTTAAATTTATTTGACATATTTTCATCAACATCGTCTAACAATACGTCAACATTTTGTTTTTTAAGTTTTTTGTAAACTTTTTCAGCTTTTTCTAAGTTTTCTTTATTATTTTTAGAAATGCTTGGGATAATTACAACATCAAATGGCGATATTGATTTAGGCCATTTCATTATATCTTTGGTGTAATTTGCTTCAATAATTGCACCAACCAATCTTGAAACACCTATTCCATATGAACCCATTTTTACTGATGTTTTCCTTCCATCTTTATCATCAATTAAACAATTCATAGGTTTAGAATACTTATCGCTAAAATAAAAAATATGACCTACTTCAATACCTTTGGTTATCATTTGATTTTCTTTTTTAACATGATTATCAAAATCTGCTTTTTTATATTTTTCATCTGTGACTGCATATATTTTGCTTATATCTTCTCTCATTTTACTTAGAGAGTCATCATTTAGTTCATACTGATTAAGATTAATATCAATAATATTTTTATCAGCGTAAATCTTACTTTCTCCAGTCTCTGCAATTATTACAAATTCATGTGAAAGATCTCCTCCAATAGGGCCTGTATCAGCAGCCATTGGTATAGCTTTTAAACCTAGTCTGCTAAATGTTTTTAAATAAGAAAAAAACATTTTATTGTAAGATTTATTTGCCTCTTCATCTGAAAGATCAAAAGAGTATGCATCTTTCATATAAAATTCTTTACATCTCATAACTCCAAACCGTGGTCTAATTTCATCTCTAAATTTCCACTGTATGTGATAAAGAAGTTGAGGTAGAGACTTATAAGATTTAACACTTGATCGGAATACATCTGTAATTAATTCCTCATTAGTAGGTCCATAAAGCATTTCCCTTCCTTGACGATCCTTAATTCTCAACATCTCTTCACCATAATCGTCATATCTTCCGCTTTCTTTCCATATTTCAGACGATTGTATTGTTGGCATCAACATTTCTTGAGCACCAATTGCATTTTGTTCCTCTCTGACAATTTGCTCAATTTTTTTCATAACTTTAAAACCAAGTGGAAGCCAAGAATAAATACCCGCTGAAGATTGTTTTATCATACCTGTTCTAAGCATTAATTGATGTGATTTAATTTTTGCTTCTGCTGGAAGGTCTTTCGAGATAGGTATAAAAAGTTTTGAAAGAAACATTTATTGTAAAAATTCTCTTAAATTTAATAGTTCTGCTTCAGCAAGATAATATATTACTGAAAATATTACAGTAGTAATTAAAGTAGTAATAAAAAATTTTTTTGCAATATTTGGATTTTTTGGAGCTCCGGGATCCATTCCCTCAATTTTTTCCTTAAAAACTTCCTTATTTGATTGAATTCCGATTGGTAGTACTGAAAAAAAAATTATCCACCAAATCATTACGTAAACGATTATAGAGCCTGTTATACCCATTAAATCCTAGCAATATTGATATTAGTAAACGGTTTTTTTCCTGTTTTTTCTCTTACTATTCTTCTACAATTTTGTTTGAGAGTTTCAATCAAATTTTGTTGCTGTTTTTTATTATCCATTGAGAAAGTTCTGCATATATTCATTATTTCATCTTCCATATCAAATAGAAAAGTATTTTCCTCGCTCTTTTCAGGTATGCCTTTGTAAGAAATGACTGGTTTTTTAATATTACCATTATTTGTAACAATTAAAGTAATCTCAAGATATCCATTCAAAGATAAATTTTTTCTATCTTTTATAGATTTCGAGTCTGTTTCAACATTTACATTTCCATCAAGATAAATCTTACCAGATGGCGCCTTATCAATTATTTCTGGTTTATTTCCTGGTAAAATTTTTATTATGTCTCCGTTTTCAATTAATAATGTTTTTGGAATTTGCATTTCTTTAGCAAAAGAAACGTGTTCTGCCATATGTCTATGCTCTCCATGAACAGGTATTACACATTGGGGTTTAACCCAATTATACATATCTTTCAAATCATCTCTATTAGGGTGTCCAGAAACATGAACAAAAGCATTTTCTTCACTAATCATTTCCATCTTATTTTTTACTATCAAATTTTGTAAGTGATATAATTTTTTTTCATTGCCTGGGATAATTTTTGAGGAAAAAATAACACAATCTCCACATTCCAAGAATACTTCCGGATGAACACCATTGATTATTCTATTGATAGCTCCCATTGGTTCTCCTTGACTCCCAGTGGCTAAATATAAGATTTTATTTTTTGAAACTTTTTTTGCGTCTTTTGGCTCTAAAGGTTCAACAAGACCTTTTAGATAGCCACATTTTCTAGCAGCCTTATAAATTCGCTGCATTGATCTACCTACCAGACAAATATTTCTTCCAGTTTTTTTTGCACAGTAAAAAATAGACTCCATTCTAGCCACGTTTGAGGCAAATGATGTCACTAAAATCCTGTTGGTTTTAATTTCCATTATTCTTAAAAGACTATCTCTAACTTCAGACTCTGATCCTGCCCTCCCTGGGCTAAATATATTGGTCGAATCGCATATCATTGCTGACACACCTTTATTACCAATAGATTTTAGTTTCTGTTCATCAATCTGACTTCCAATTAGTGGATTTGGATCAATTTTCCAATCACCCGTATGCAAAACTGTTCCAAGAGGAGTTTTAATGCTTAGACCATTCGGCTCTAATATAGAGTGAGTTAGTGTAACAAAATCAATCTCGAAATTTCCAAGTTTTATTTTACTGTTAAGTGCAACAACTTCCAGATAAGACGAAATTTCAATTTTCTTCTCCTTAAATTTTTCAAAAATAAGTGCAGCAGTAAATGGTGTTGCATATATTTTACATTTTAAGTAAGGCCATATATGTGCGACTGCCCCAATGTGATCTTCGTGAGCATGAGTAAGAACAATTCCTAACAAATCATCTTTTTTATCTATTATAAAACCCGCATCAGGCATGATTAGATCAACTCCAGGAACTGAATCGTCAGCGAATGAAACACCCATATCTACAATAATCCATTTTTGATCATCTTCTTTTCCATAGGCATACAAATTCATATTCGCGCCTATCTCACCTGATCCCCCTAAAGGACAAAAAAGTAATTCTTCTTTGCTCATAATAATTCTTTATAAACTTTTGAAACTCCTTTGATCGTTATATTTTGATCAACAATAACATTTCTCTTAATAACTTTTTGAAATAAATTAGCGTATCCACCCGTAAGTATAATTTTATAATTCATTTTCCAATTATGTGTAATCTTATTAATTATATTATTTATTAACCCATCATAACCCCAAATAAATCCTGCGTTTAAGGCATCTTTAGTATTTTTACCATAGCTCTTTTGTTTATTTTTCAAACTAAAAATAGGAAGCAAGGCAGTAGATTGACTTAAATTTTTAATAGATAGTTTCACACCTGGAGCGATAACACCGCCTTCGTAAGCTCCATTTCTTACAATATCAAATGTAGTAGCTGTTCCAAAATCTATAATTAGACAATTTTTAAATCTTTTTGCTTCGACAGAATTAACAATTCTATCAGAGCCTAATTGTTTGATATTTCTTATATTTATTTTAATTATCTTTTTCAAATTTAGATTTTTTATTTCAAAAATCTTATAATTAGCTTTCTTTAGAACTTTTTTTATTTTTTTTAAAGCTAGTGGTACAACGCATGAAAAAAGCACTTCTCTTTTAATATTTTTTTTTGAAAGTTTTTTGAAAATATTGTTAATATAGCCTTTCAAATAAATTTTTTTTGTATCAAAAATTACCGACTTTAATATTTTTGATTTATCATTTAAAACACAAATTCTTGTTGATGTATTTCCGATATCTCCGATGATATAATGCATTTGTATTATTTATATTTCCTTTTAAGATCCACGAATGAAAATTTATTTTTTTCACTAAGGAGTTTCTCGTAAGCAATTAATATATCTTTCATAATTTTTTGGTTATTAACCTTTTTTTTTAATATATTTTTTAAGCAAGTTGATTTAAAGCTTTTGTTTTCTGGAGCTATATTAGTATTTAGACCTATACCTACAATTAAATAATCGAAGTTGTTAAATTTAATTAACTCCTGCAAAATCCCACAAAATTTCTTTTTATTAAATAGGATGTCATTCGGCCATTTAATTCTTATTTTTTTGGAAATATTTTTTGAGATGACTTTTTTAAGTAAAAACGCATTTAGTACAGCGAATTGTTTAAAATTAATTTTTTTTTGGTCGAGCTTAAAAAATAAAGAAATAAAAAGATTACCTTTTTCGGAAATCCACTTTTTTCCAACTCTTCCTCTCCCATTAGTTTGTTGTTCAGAGGTAACTAGCATCGGGCAAGAATTATTTTTTTTAATAAGCTTTAAAGCGATGTCATTCGTACTTTTTACTTTTTTATATTTTTTTAACTTAATCTTCATCAACTAATGAATAAAGAATTAACTAAATTATTTAAAATGGATGGATATAAAAAAAATGTTATTAAGATTGTGCAGCTAGCAAAAATAGAAATTTGAGCGGTTCTATTTTTTGTTTGTTCAAAAGCAATAATACTGTCATCAAAATAAATAGTTTTTATAATTTTAAGGTAGTAAAAGGCTGACATTACAGTTGTAAGCAAACCTATAATTGCTAGTGTGTACATTTCTCTCTCTAATACCGCAACAAAAACATAAAATTTAGCAAAAAATCCTCCAAGCGGTGGAACTCCCGCCAAAGAAAATAAAATTATTAAAAATGAAATTGCTAGAAGAGGATGTTTTTTTGAAATGCCAGATAAATCAGAAATATTTTCTCTATATTGTCCATCTTTTTTCAATAAATACAAACAAGAGAAAGCTCCAATATTCATGATTACGTAAATTGAAATATAAACTATTGCACTTTCATAACCTGAAACTGATCCAGTGGCAACTCCAGCTAGAGCATAACCAATATGCCCTATAGAACTATATGCGAGAAGTCTTTTAAAATTTTTTTGTACCATAGCTGCAACAGCGCCTAAAATCATCGAAGCAATTGAAATAAATATTATAATTGTTTGCCATTCTAATAAAATATTTGAAAATGGTATAAACATAAATTTTATTAATAAAGCTAAACCAGCTACTTTTGGTACAACGGCAAAGTAGCTTGTTATAGATGTTGGCGCCCCTTCGTAAACATCTGGGGTCCACATGTGAAAGGGCACTGCAGATACCTTGAAAGCAAGACCTACTAATATAAATACCATTGCAAATACTGCTCCTGTATTTTCTTTATTAAGTTGACTAGCAATTAAATCGAAATTTGTAGAACCGGTAAATCCATATAATAACGAACATCCATATAATAATAAACCTGAGGATAACGCGCTTAATACAAAATACTTTATTCCTGACTCTGTTGATCTCAAATTATCTCTATCTATTGATGCAAGAATATAAAGTGATAAAGATTGTAATTCTAAACCTAAATAAAAAAGTATTAAATCATTAGAACTTACCATAAAAAACATCCCTAAAATTGATAACAAAATTATTATAGGGTATTCAAACTTATCAAGTTTATTTTCAACAATGAAATTTTTAGATGAGTTAAGAACAAATAATGACGATAAAAGTATCAGAACTTTAAAGTAATTAGAAAAAGCATCCCTAGTAAAACTTTCTAAAAATATCTTTTCTTCATTATTTGGACTAGAGATTATAATTGCAATAGTTATAATTATTATTAAAGAGGTAAGGTTAAAAATTATATTAAAACTTTTTTTTAAAAAGACGCCAATCATTAAGATAGAAAAAGTTGACAAAGATAAGAAGATTTCAGGAATCAATATATTTAAATTAGTAATCATCTTTAATTTGAAATTAGCGCTAATTGATAATTATCGATTAAGCTATTAACTGATACATTAAAAGTTTCCATTAACGGGAATGGGTAAAAACCAAAAAATATCACAAAGAAAGCTAATGTCGCTAACATTATAATTTCAGATTTGTTGACATCACTTAAATTTTTGATTTCTACATTATTTATTGTTCCAAAAATCACTCTTTTTGTAAGCCATAACATATAGGCTGCACCAAGAACTACTCCAAACGTTGCTAACATTGCAGCTAAGTAACTTTTTTGAAAAGCCCCTGTTAATACTAGAAATTCGCCCAAAAATCCCGAAGTTCCAGGTAGTCCAAGAGCAGCCAAAGCAAATACTATAAATAAAAAAGAGTATTTAGGTAAATAACTAACTAAACCTCCATATGAACTTATCATTCTTGAATGAAGCCTGTCATAGACAACCCCTACACACAAAAATAGTGCTGCAGAAATAAGACCGTGACTTATCATTTGATATATACTTCCTTCTATACCTTGTTTTGTTAATGTAAAAATACCTAAAGTCACATAGCCCATATGAGCAACTGATGAATAGGCAATTAATTTTTTCATATCGTCCTGCATTAATGCAACTAATGATGTATAAATTATTGCAATTATACTTAAAGAATAAATAAGTGGTGTAAAATATTCTGACGCTATAGGAAACATAGGAATTGAAAATCTCAGAAATCCGTATCCAGCCATTTTTAATAGTATCGCTGCCAGTATAACAGATCCAGCAGTTGGCGCCTCTACATGTGCGTCCGGAAGCCAAGTATGAACTGGCCACATTGGCATTTTTACAGCAAAAGAACTTAAAAATGCTAGCCAAAGTATATTTTGATAATCTTTTGGAATTTTAATTTTATAAATCTCAGTTATATCAGTTGTACCAGTTAACCAATAAATAACTATTATAGCCACTAGCATTAAAACTGATCCAAGTAGAGTAAATAAAAAGAACTTAAATGCAGAATAAACTCTTCTAGGACCTCCCCATACCCCAATTATCAAAAACATTGGAATTAAACCTGCCTCAAAAAATAAATAAAATATAACGAGATCAAGTGAGCAAAACACACCGATCATAAAAGTTTCTAAAATTAATATTGCGATAAGAAACTCTTTAACTCTTGTCTTAATACTATTTATACATGAAATTATGCATATAGGTGTGATGAAGGTAGTTAAAACTATAAATAAAATTGAAATTCCATCTACCCCTAATTTAAATTTTATATAATTGTTTATCCAGGATTTTTCTTCAACAAATTGAAATTCTGCACTGTTATTATCTAAAGAATACCATAAAAACAAAGAAAGTAGGAAAGTAGCAATACTACTAAATAAAGATATATAAATAGAATTATGATTTTTTTTATCTCTTGATAAAAATATAAAGAGTGAACTTAAAAGTGGTAAAAAAATTAAAGTGGAAAGAATAGGAAAATTCATTTTATTTTAAAATTAAATAAGTTAATAAAATTGATAAACCCAATAACATTACGAAAGCGTAATCATAAATAAATCCAGTTTGTAAACGACCAGTTTTATTTGATATCATTTTTACTAATTTAGAGATGCCATTTGGACCAAACTTGTCTATGACTCCTATATCGCCATTTTTCCAGAAAAAAGAGCCAATTTTTTTTGATGGTTCTACAAAAATTTTTTCATATAATTCGTCTATATACCATTTATTCAATAAAAAATTATATAAAGGACTATTAGTTTTTTTAAAATTATCAAGAATTTTTGGATTTAAAATGTATAAGTAATAAGAAATTGGTATTGCTATTGAAACTAAAACTGGAGTAATTAACAAAAACCAAATTGGGATCGCTTCGTGTTTTATTTCATTTAAGAAAAAAATTGACACCTGCCAGAAATCCATACTGTGATGACCTATAAAAGTGTTTTTGAAAAAGTAACCTGAGAATACTGCACCTAAGCCTAAAAAAAATAGTGGAATTAACATAGCTATTGGTGACTCGTGAGTATCATTTAATGAAATCTTTGTATTATTGTATGAGCCATGAAATGTTTTAAAGAATAATCTCCATGAATAAATTGAAGTTAAAAAAGCTGTAAAGATGCCTATTGTTGCTGCATAATTTCCAATATGAGAATTTTTTAAATAAGCGAATTCAATAATCGCGTCTTTTGAAAAAAAACCTGAAAGAAAAGGGAAACCTGTTAATGCAAGCGTTCCTATTAACATGTAAAAATAGGTAAAAGGTAGTCTCTTTCTCACCCCGCCCATTCTTCTGATATCTTGCTCATCCTTAAAAGCATGTATTACAGATCCAGCTCCTAAAAATAGAAGCGCTTTGAAAAAAGCGTGTGTAAATAAATGAAACATAGCAACATGATATGCGCCGACACCAGCAGCAAAAAACATATAGCCTAATTGACTGCAAGTTGAGTAGGCAACTATTTTTTTTATATCATTTTGAACTAGCGCAACAGATGCAGCAAAAATTGCAGTTATCATTCCAACTATCGTAACTAAATTTAGTGCGACTTGAGAATATTCAAACATGGGTGAACACCTAACGACTAGAAAGACGCCAGCAGTTACCATAGTAGCTGCATGAATTAAAGCTGATACTGGTGTAGGACCCTCCATAGCATCAGGTAACCAAGTATGAAGTAAAAATTGTGCAGATTTTCCCATTGCACCAATAAAAAGAAATACACAAATTAAAGTAACTAAATTTAATTCAAATCCAAAAAAAATTAGTTTTTTTTCAGCATACTGTTCTGTGATATTAAATACTTCGTCGAAGTTAATAGTACCGAAAAAGAAAAAAATTAAAAAAATTGCAATAGCTAATCCAAAATCACCAATTCTGTTTACTATAAATGCTTTTATTGCAGCATCATTAGCTGTTTCTTTTTTATACCAAAAACCTATCAATAAATAAGAACACAAACCAACTCCTTCCCATCCAAAAAAGAGCTGTAAAAAATTATCCGAAACAACTAAGGCTAACATTGAAAAAGTGAACAATGATAAATAGGACATAAATCTTGGCTTATGCGGATCGTGGCTCATATATCCGATAGAATAAATATGCACTAGAGCTGATATGAAAGTTACTACAACTAACATCACTGAGCTTAATGGATCAATATTTATTGACCAATTAGCAGTAAAATCACCAGAACTTATCCATTCGAAAATTTTATAATTCCCGTAAATGTCATTATGGAAACCGTTCCAGAAAACTATAATTGATAAAACTGCTGAAATGCTAACAAGGAAACTTGTAATTATTTCTGAGAAATATTTTGTTGCCGACTTGCCTAAATATCCAATTATCGAACCGAGTAATGGTAAAAATAAAATTGCGTACTCCATTTAACCCTTCATTCCATGTATATCTTCTACTCTAATAGAGCCTCTATTTCTGTAATAAACAACAATTATAGCTAATCCGATTGCAGCTTCAGCAGCGGCAACAGTTAAGATTAACATTGTAAAAATTTGACCTACAATATCTCCAGAAAAAATCGAGAATGAAATTAAATTTATGTTCACAGCTAGTAAAATTAGTTCTATTGACATTAAAATTACAATTACATTTTTTCTGTTTAAAAAAATTCCAATTACACCTAGAAAAAAAATTATTGCTCCTAATGATAAGTAGTGGCCTAAACCAATTTCAATCATCTAATTTTACTCCTTCATTAGATTTTACATCTTTGAGCTCAACAGCAGTTGATGGATTTCTTGAAATTTGTGTAAAATAACTCTGTTTTTTAACTCCTACTCGTTCTCTAAATGTTAAAAGTATAGCACCGATCATCGCTAGAAGAAGCACTACTCCTGCTAATTGAAAATATAAAATATAATCAGTATACATAACCAGACCTAATTGGTGAGTGTTAGAAATATTAGAAAGCACTAATGTACTGCTAGACATCACATCCTCTTTGTATTTCCAACCTCCTACGACAACCAGTAATTCAAGAAGAATTAATACACTAACTATTAAACCGGTTGGGATATGAGTTGATTTTTTTCCTATAAACCACGATTGTTTTTGTTCAGCTACGTTAAGCATCATGACAACAAATAAAAACAAAACTGCTACCGCGCCTACATACACAATTAATAGAATCATTCCTAAAAACTCAGCACCAACCATGATGAACAAACATCCAACTGAGATAAAATCTAATATCAAAAAGAAAACTGAATTAATTGTACTTCTTGAAGTTATTACCATTAAGGAAGAAAAAATTGCAATTATTGAGAAAAAATAAAAGAAAATTGAGTGAACTATCATCTATCTGTATGGCTTATCAAGCTTAATATTCTTAGCTAACACTGACTCCCATCTATCTCCATTATCTAAAAGTTTTTCTTTATTGTAGTAAAGTTCTTCTCTTGTTTCAGTAGCAAATTCAAAATTCGGTCCTTGCACTATTGCATCAACTGGACAGGACTCTTGGCACAAGCCACAATAAATACATTTAAGCATATCAATATCATATCGAGTTGTTTTTCTACTACCGTCTGATCTCTCAGTCGACTCAATGGTTATAGCTTGAGCGGGACACACTGCTTCACATAATTTACATGCAATGCACCTTTCTTCACCGTTTGGATATCTTCTAAGTGCGTGTTCACCTCTCATACGTGGGCTAATTGCTCCTTTTTCAAAAGGGTAATTTATAGTTTTTGATTTTCTGAATAACTCCTTAATTGCCATGTATAATCCAGATATAAACTCGAAGAGGAATATAATTTTTAAAAGTCTGACAATATTCATTAAAAATTTACCTTTGGTAATTTATCAAAATAAAATAAGAAACTTGCTGTAAATACTAGATAAATTAATGAAAATGGAAGAAATATTTTCCAACCAAGTCTCATTAATTGATCATATCTATACCTTGGAACAATAGCTTTAATCAAAGCAAATAGTAAAAATAAAAATAATATTTTTGATATCATCCAGATTGGAGCAGGAATTATATTAAGTGGATAAACATCCATTATAGGTAACCAACCTCCTAAAAAAAGTATCGATCCCATTGCACACATCAAAAGAATATTTGCATACTCTCCGAGCCAGAACATTGCATACATCATGCCTGAGTATTCGGTCTGATAACCTGCAACCAACTCTGCTTCTGCTTCAGGTAAGTCAAATGGTGGCCTGTTTGTTTCTGCAAGTGCAGAGATAAAAAATATTACAAACATTGGAAAAAGCGGAATTACATACCATAAGTTTTTTTGCGCAATTACAATATCGTTTAAGTTGAGTGAGCCAACACATAGAAGGACATTAATTATTATTATCCCGATTGAAACTTCATATGATACCATTTGTGCTGCAGACCTAATAGCACCTAAGAAAGGATATTTTGAATTTGAGGCCCATCCCCCCATAATTATTCCATAAACACCGAGAGAAGAAACTGCGAATAAATATAAAATTCCAACATTTATGTCAGATAAAACTAATTCTTCACTCATCGGAATGACTGCCCATGCAACTAAAGCTAAAGTCATTGTAATAATTGGTGCAAGAATAAAAACTACTTTATTTGCACTTGCAGGAATAATTATTTCTTTGAAAATATATTTTAAAGCATCAGCTATAGTTTGAAAAAGTCCAAAAGGTCCAACAACATTTGGTCCTCTTCTTTTTTGAACTAAACCCCAAACTCTTCTATCTAACCATACAATCATGGCTACTGAAACTAATATTGGAACTAACAGAAAAACAATTTTATAAACTTCTTGTCCAAAAATTTGTAAATATTCAATCATATACTTATGTTCCTGTTTTTCTTAATTTTTGTTTAATTTGACGACATTCACTCATTGTCTTAGAGGCTCTAGAAATTGAGTTAGTATAAAAATAATCTAGATTTTTTATATTAACTGATTCACTGATAAATTCTGAGGAAGTATTTACTTCTTGTGCTTCCTCAAAATTAGGTAATTCATTTAATTTTGTAAAATTTGGGATTAAATTTAAAACTTCTTTTCTAAGTGAGTCAAATTTTGACAAATCGTTAAACTTACCAAGTTTTTTTAAGATTAAATTAAATATTTTCCAATCTTCTAGCGCTTCTCCTATGGGATAAGATGCCTTTTTACTTTCCTGAACTCTTCCCTCTAAGTTTTCAAAAAGTCCATTTTGCTCTGTAAATGCTGCGCTTGGAAGCACTAAGTCCGCGATTTCAGCGCCCCTATCCCCATGACTTCCTTGGTAAACAATAAATTCATTGTCTTTTTTTATATCTAAATTGTCCGATCCTAAAAGATATAATAGTTTAAATTGATTTTTATTTAATTTTTCAAAGAAAGAATTTTTTTCTTCGTCCTCTTTTGATAAAACTTTGAGATCTATCAAACCAACTGTTGATGCATTTTGAGCTAAAAAATTAAATGCATTCCATTCTTTACTGATAAAGTTATTTTTTTTTAGAAAATTTTTAACCTCTTCAACTATATATTGGCCGCTCTCTAGCTCTAAAGCAGACTCTCCTATAATTATAATTGGTTTATTTGAAGAAGAGAGTTTTTTTGAAAATTCGTGTCCATTACTTAAAATTTTTTTCAAATCATCTGTTGTATTTCCAATAACAGTATAATCATACGTAAGTTCGCCAGGGTCACCAATTGAGAAAATTGGAATTCGTTTTTTTACAAATGTTTTCCTTATTCTTGCGTTTAACATAGTCGCTTCATGTCTTGGATTACTTCCGATCAATAAAATAAGATCTGATTCTTCTATTCCTTTAATTGATGAATTGAATATGTAGTTTATTTTTTCTGATGAATTGATATAAAATTTTTTTTCTCTGAATTCTAAATTTTTACTCTTTAAAGTTGCAAAAAGTTTTTTAAAACTTAAAGCATTTTCCATGTTAACCATATCACCAATATGTCCACCAATTTCATTGGGATTAATTGATTGAATTTTATCTGCTAAAAGAGTTATAGCCTCGTCCCAATTTGATTTTTGAAGCTTGTTATCTTTTTTTATATACGGAACATCAAGCCTCTGTTTTAGCAAACCATCGCAAGAGTATCTTGTTTTATCAGAAATCCACTCTTCATTAATGTCATTATTAAGCCTAGGTAATATTCGTTTTACTTCCCAATTGTAAGTATCTATTCTAATATTAGATCCCACCGCATCCATAACATCTATGCTCTCAGTTTTTTTGAGTTCCCAAGGTCTTGCCTCAAAAGCATATGGTTTTGAAGTAAGGGCTCCTACCGGGCATAAATCTATAACGTTAGCTGAAAGCTCAGACTCCATGGCTTTTTCTAAGTAAGTTGTAATTTCCATATTCTCTCCCCGACCAATAGCTCCAATTTCAGGGACACCTGCGACTTCCGTTGCAAATCTAACGCACCTTGTGCAATGAATGCACCTAGTCATTTGGGTTTTTATTAGAGGACCCATATATTTTTCTTTAACTTGTCTTTTATTTTCAATAAATCTTGACTTATCTACTCCGTAGTACATTGATTGATCTTGCAAATCACACTCTCCTCCTTGATCGCATACTGGGCAATCAAGAGGGTGGTTAGCGAGTAAAAATTCCATCACGCCCTTTCTAGCTTTTTCAACTAGATGTGTATTCGTTTTTATATTCATACCCTCGGCTGCTGGCATCGCGCATGATGCAATAGGTTTTGGTGATTTTTCAAGTTCTACAAGACACATTCTACAATTTCCCGCAATTGAAAGTTTTTCGTGGTAACAAAATCTCGGTATCTCCACATCAGCTAGCTCGCATGCTTGTAGAACCGTCATTCCCTTTTCAAATTCTATTTCTTTTCCATTAATAATTATTTTAGGCATTCTTATTTTCCAATAAATGTTGATCTACTAAATAGGGGTTATTCGTTCTTTTTTTAATTAAAGGTTCATCTCTACAACGACTATCGATCTCTTTCCTGAAATGCCTTAGCAACCCTTGCACAGGCCAAGCTGATCCCTCTCCAAATGCACAAATTGTATGGCCCTCTATTTGTTTTGTTACATCAGACAATAGATCTATATCGCTAAATGTAGCTTTTCTTTTAACAACTCTATCAAGAATTCTCCACATCCATCCTGCGCCCTCTCTACATGGAGTACATTGACCGCAACTTTCATGTTTATAAAACCTTGCTATTCTCGCCATGCAAGCAATGATGTCTTGATCTTTATTGATAACTACTATTCCAGCTGTTCCTAAACCGCTTTTATTCTCAATTAAAGAATCAAAGTCCATTGTAATTGTATCGCATATTTTTTTTGGAAGTAAAGGCATTGATGAGCCCCCAGGAATTACAGCTTGAAGGTTTTCCCAACCGCCGACTACTCCTCCTGCATGTTTATCGATTAATTCTTTTAAGGGAATTCCCATTTCCTCTTCAACATTACAAGGTGAGTTTACATTTCCAGATATACAAAATATTTTAGTTCCTGTATTTTTTGGTTTTCCAATTGATGCGAACCATTTACCGCCTCTTCTTAATATTGTTGGAACAACAGCTATTGTTTCAACATTATTTACAATTGTTGGGCAACCATATAACCCTACTAAAGCTGGGAAAGGAGGTTTTAACCTTGGTTGTCCTTTATTTCCCTCAATACTTTCTAATAAAGCAGTTTCCTCTCCACAAATATAAGCTCCAGCTCCGTAATGAATATGAATATCGAAGTCCCAACCTGAACTGCAGGCATTTTTTCCTAAAAAATTTTTTTCATAAGCTTGATCAATAGCCTCTTGAAGTCTTCTTCCTTCATTAAAGTATTCGCCTCTTATGTAAATATAACAAATATGGGCATTAACGGCATAACCAGCAATTAAACATCCTTCTATTAATTTTTGAGGTTCAAATCTTAATATATCCCTATCTTTACATGTACCAGGCTCAGACTCATCCGCGTTAATTACTAAATAATGTGGTCTTGAACCAACTTCTTTCGGTGCAAAAGACCATTTAAGACCTGTAGAAAAACCTGCGCCTCCTCTACCTCTCAACTCAGAAGTTTTAACTTCATTAATTATCCATTCTCTGCCTTTAGAGATGATATTTTTTGTATCCTTCCAGTCATCTCTTTTTATTGCATGATCTATTTCCCATCCAAGTTGATTATAAAGGTTTTTAAATATCTTATTTTCTGGTTTAAGCATGTTTTTCTCCATTAGTTATTTGTTTTTTTTCTGGGGCAGTATTTTTACGTCCCCTGAAAGACCCTGGTTTTAAGGGTTTGTCTTTTATAAGTGACTCTAAAACTTCCTTTGTGCTTTTTTCGTCTAGGTCCTCGTAATAATTGTCATTAATTTGTATCATTGGAGCATTAACACATGCACCTAGACATTCTACTTCCATCCATGAGCAGCTTCCTTCCTTGGATAATTCATTTTCATTTGGTGAAATCTTTTCTTTACAAAGTCTTACAATTTTATCAGCTCCACGTATCAAGCAAGGTGTAGTAGTACATACCTGCACAAAATATTTACCTACAGGTGCTAAGTTGTACATTGTATAAAAAGTTGCAACTTCGTAAACGGATATGTAAGGCATTGATAAAAAATTAGCGATATATTTCATTGCTGCTAATGGTATCCAATTACTATTTTGTTTTTGTGCTAAATATAGAAAAGGCATCACCGCACTTTTTTTATTCTCTGCAGGATATCTTTTTAAAATTTCCTCAGCTTTTTTAAAATTTTCGCTTGAAAATTTAAATTCTTTTGGCTGATCGTCATGAATTTTTTTTAAGGTCATCTGTCTACCTCTCCAAATACGATATCTAAAGAACCTAAAACTGCAGGGACATCTGCTAACATATGGCCACGAATTAAATAATCCATTGCTTGAAGATGTGAAAATCCTGGAGCTCTAATTTTACATCTGTATGGCTTGTTAGTCCCGTCAGATATTAGATAAACTCCAAATTCACCTTTTGGAGCTTCGACTGCGGTATAAACATCACCTTTAGGAACTCTATAACCTTCAGTAAAAAGTTTGAAGTGATGAATTAAAGCCTCCATAGATTGTTTTAGATCATCTCTATTAGGAGGGGAAATTTTTCCATCAATAGATTTTACAGGTCCCTTTGGTAATTTTTCGATACATTGTAGTATAATTTTTACACTTTCTCTCATTTCCTCTATTCTACAGAGATAGCGATCGTAACAGTCACCGTTTTTTCCTACTGGAATTTTAAAATCTAAGTATTTGTATATTTCGTAAGGTTGAGATCTTCTCAAGTCCCAAGGAACACCAGATCCTCTTAACATTACACCAGAAAAACTATGATCTAATGCTTCTTGCTTAGTAACAATACCAATTTCAACATTTCTTTGTTTAAATATTCTGTTATCAGTTAAAAGACCCTCTAAATCGTCAATAACTTTTGGAAATGATTTACAAAATTTTTCTATATCGTCTATCAGTTTTAAAGGAATATCTTGGTGAACACCACCAGTTCTGAAATAATTTGCATGCAGTCTAGATCCTGATGCTCTTTCATAAAAAGTCATGAGAGTTTCTCTTTCTTCAAAACCCCATAGAGAGGGTGTTAACGCTCCGACATCTAAAGCTTGAGTTGTAACATTTAAAATATGGCTCAAAATTCTTCCAATTTCACAAAATATAACTCTTATATATTTTGCCCTTATTGGAACTTCAATGTCCAGCAACTTCTCAGCTGCCAACGCAAATGCATGTTCCTGGTTCATTGGAGCGACATAATCAAGTCTATCAAAATATGGTAAAGCTTGCGTGTATGTTTTTTGTTCAATAAGCTTCTCTGTGCCTCTGTGTAATAATCCAATATGTGGATCTGCTTTCTCAACAACTTCTCCATCTAGCTCTAATATCAATCTTAGCACTCCATGCGCAGCTGGATGTTGAGGTCCAAAATTTAAATTTAACGATTTAGTTTTTTTTGTCATGTTTCTCTAAATTTTTTATTTCTTTCAAATAGTTTGTTCCTTCCCAAGGACTCTCGAAGTCAAAATTTCTATAATTTTGTTCGAGTTTCACTGGTTCATAAATTACTTTTTTCTCCTTTTCACTGTATCGGACTTCATTGAAGCCAGTTAATGGAAAGTCTTTTCTTAAAGGATGACCTTTAAATCCATAATCTGTTAAAATTCTTCTTAGATCTGGATGATTTTTAAATTTTATTCCGTACATATCGAATACTTCCCTCTCCATCCAGTTAGCTGATGGAAATATTTTTGTAATTGAATTTATAATTTGGTTTAATTGAAACTGAGTAGAAACTTTAACTCGAATGTTATTTTGGTGAGATAAAAGTAAATAAACTAGTTGAAATCTTTTTTCAGAGTCAGGGTAATCTACTCCAGCAATATCAATTAATTGCCTAAATTTACACTTTTCATTAGATTTTAAAAATTGAATAACTTCAATTAAGTCATTTTCATTTATTTCAATTGTTAGCTCTCTATTCTTTATAAATGAGTTTTGAATTTTTGTGGCAAGTTCTGAATTAATCAGCTTCTCTATATCTTTTAAAGCTTTCATATAAAATTACCTTTGTAAATTTCCCTCTCTTCTTATTTTTTTTTGTAATTGTAAAATACCGTAGAGCAGAGCTTCTGCAGACGGAGGACAGCCTGGGATATAAATATCAACTGGCACAATTTTATCACATCCTCTTACAACTGAGTAAGAATAGTGATAATAACCACCTCCATTAGCACAACTTCCCATTGATACAACGTACCTAGGTTCTGGCATTTGATCGTAAACTTTTCTAAGAGCTGGTGCCATTTTATTTGTCAAAGTCCCAGCTACAATCATTACATCTGATTGTCTCGGCGAAGCTCTAGGAGCTGCACCAAATCTTTCCAAATCATATCTTGGCATAGATGTTTGCATCATTTCAACTGCACAGCAAGCAAGTCCAAAGGTCATCCAATGTAATGAGCCTGTTCTAGCCCAATTAATTAAATTTGCAGAGGAAGTAGTAATGAAACCTTTTTCAGCAAAATCTTTCGCTAGATCTTTGAACTCTTCAGGTATTTGTTTTTCTTTATTTGAAGCTAAGCCAAATTTTATTCCCATTCTAAAGCTCCTTTTTTCCACTCATAAATAAAACCGATTGTTAAAATTCCTAAAAAAACCATCATAGACCAAAAACCTAAAGCACCTAAGCTACCTAAAGATATTGCCCATGGGAACAGAAAAGCTATTTCTAAGTCAAAAATTATAAATAAGATTGCAACTAAATAAAACCTCACATCAAATTCCATTCTAGAATCATCAAAAGCCTCAAAACCACATTCATAGGCAGACAATTTTTCTGGGTCTGGATTAGATGGAGAGGCCAAAAAGTTAGCCACAATAAAACCAATGCTTAAAAATAAAGCAATAAATAAAAAGATTATTATTGATAAGTAGTCTGTTAAAAAGTTATAAATCATGTTTTTATTAATACCTACCTTAATACCGAGGTTTAAGGATTCTTATATTAATAATAATTCTTTATAGCATTTATTTTTAAAGAGTACAGGACAGAAGGAAGCATTATTGTTGATCGATAGTTGTTGATTTATAACTTTCTAGATGAAAACGATTATCAACTAGTGGCGGGAGTGACGGGACTCGAACCCGCGACCTCCTGCGTGACAGGCAGGCGCTCTAACCAAGCTGAGCTACACCCCCTTATTTAATGGTGGGCGGTAAAGGACTCGAACCTATGACCCTCTCGGTGTAAACGAGATGCTCTACCAACTGAGCTAACCGCCCCATTAAATAAATCCGAGATATACAATAAAAACTTTATAAAGTAAAAAAGTATTTAAATTGTAGTGTAATTTATATAAATACCGGTATTATTGATTTTGTATGATTTTAAGTTGTAATTCATGCGGTAAAAAATTTGTTGTTCCAGATAATGCAATAACTGCCTCTGGAAGAATGGTTCAATGTGGCTCTTGTGGGAATAAGTGGAGACAATATCCTCTGAATGAAATTAAAAAAACTACAGCTACTTCTCAGCCGAAAAAAATGGTATCAAAATCTCAACCTGTTCAACCAAGAATACAAAAACCAAAGAAAACCAAAAAAAACATTGTAAAAAAAACTAGAGAAATAAGCCTATACTCTCCAGAATATCTTGCAAAGAAACACGGTATTAAAATAAATGATACAAAACCTATAAAAGTGAATAGTAAAATTGATAGGGTAAAAATTTCATTCGGATTCTATAATTCTTTAATTTTATTTATATTTTTAGTTATTGCATTATCCCGTATTTTATATTTTTCTCAAAATTTCATAATTTCTTATGTTCCTGCATCTGAATATTACCTCAATTATTTTTTTGAAAGTATAAGAAATATTTTTGAAATTTGGAAAAGTTTAGTAACTAGTTATTAGTTTTCTAAATCTTTAATATTAATAAAATTTTCTGAAAGGCTTGAGTTATTTTTTTTAATATCATTGTAAAAGTTCCACGCTAAGACTATAAGCGTATTCTTTTTATCTTTTATTTGTGACTTATTTTTAATTGGAATATTAACTCCTGGAATAAATTTGTTATGTTTTAGTTTATTGTCCTCAACAATAAAATCTATTTCTTTATTAATTCCAAAAAAGTTTAGAGCAGTAGTAGCTTTAGCAGGCGCGCCGTAACCAATCATTAAATTATTATTATTTCTAAGCTTTTTAATACTTCTTCTCACATTTTCTCTTATTTTATAAACCTTCTCACCAAACTCTTTATAGGTTTGAAAATTTTTTATTCCAAATTTCTCCTCTTCCTTAAGCATGAGTTTCACGCTTTGCTCAATTTTTACTTTTTTGTCTTTTTTAATATATACTCTTAATGAACCGCCATGTGTATCGACTCTTTCTGATCTAAATATTTTACCTTCAAATCTATTAAAGAAATTTACTAAAGAAGTTAGTGACCAATAATTATAATGTTCGTGGTATATGTTATCAAAAGTTAAATCTTTTAATGTATTCATTAAATATTGTACTTCTATTACAATAGTTCCTTTCTTATTCAACAGCTTAAACATACACTCAGCCATTTCTTTTAATTCATCTGAATGAGCGAATACATTAGATGCTAAAATTAAATCCGCATTTTTTTTAATCTTTTTAATATTTTGTTTATTTAAGAAACCATTAAAAGTTTTGATCTTATTTTTATTGGCTAATTTTGCTAAATTTTTAGCTGGTTCTATGCCCAATATTTTCTTAAAGCCTTGATCTAAAAAGGGCTTAAGTGCAACTCCATCGTTACTTCCAACGTCAATGATGTAAGATTTTTTTTTATTTAATTTAAGCTCTTTAATATACTTTTTTGATGCATTGATAAAATGATTTCTGAATACCTTTGATGTTGAAGAAGTATAAAGATAGTTAGAAAACATTTTTTTAGGATCTACTGAAATCGATAATTGGCAGTTATAACATTTATCACAATAGTTTACCTCTAATGGATATAATTCACATTTTTCATTCTTCTTTTTAAGAAGGTTATTTGCAAGAGGTTGATAACCAAGTGATACAACTCTTTTTAAATCAGTATTTCCACATGATCTGCAATCAAATTTATAATATTTCAATAGTAGATTTTTTTCTTCTTCGTCGACAAAAACATGTTTAATTGTATGGGTGATTCCATAATTTTCATGGTCTCTTTCACCTCTTACTAAATTTAAAAACGTTGTATCCTTTGAAAACACCATAGTGTGAGCGACATTGGGTTTGATTACTGAAAGTTGGCCAGCATTAACAACTTGTGTAATTTTTGGAGAATTAGGATTAATTATATCTTGGAAAATTTCAATAATTTGTCCTTTAGTAAACAAACATTTTTGTTCCTGTTGTGGGTGATAATGATTTGCTCTAATAGTGCCTTTTTTTGACTCTATAAGACCTATTAAATTTATAGGCTCAGTTAGCTCATGATTACTTATCATACCTCTTTTGTCTATAAAAAGGTCTTCTCCATCCCTGACGTGCTCTAATTCTTTGCTAAGATTTTGTTTTGACCATTTTTGGATCATCTCTTTTATACTTTCATCAATACCATATAAAAATTTAAAACCAGTATTTAATAGTTTTTTGTTCGATAATGAAAAACCAAGATTGGGCACTTCATCGTTTGTTTCTTGTAATTTTATTCTTGAGTTATATTTTTTACAAATTTCTGCAACTTCTTTTACTGTTAAAGTGTCTTTTGTTAAGTTAAAAATCTCTGAGTTAAAATTTTCTTTTTCTTCCATAAATTTAAAGCATCTAGCTACGTCAATTAAAGGAACTAAGCTTTTAATTTGCCTTCCTCCAGCGAAAAGCTTCAAAGTCCCATTTTGTGATGCAATTTTTGAAAATAAATTAGGCATTATATCAATACGCATTGTGTCAGAAGAATAACCATAAACCGAGCCTAATCTTAATATAATATAATTTTTACCCGACTCTTTTAGTTGAGTTTCATTGATTGCCTTTGAAGATGAATAAGATAAAACAGGTTTAGTTTTTTCATCTTCTTTTATATTTTTCCTCACCTCATTAATTCCCTCATAAACAACATGAGTAGAGGGAAAAATAATTTTACATTTTTTAGTGATTGCATCTAAAATATTTTGTGTTCCTTTTTCTCCAACAATTTTTATTTTATCATCTTGTGAAGTAGAGGATTCACTTTTTGTCCTGGGTACATTAGTTATACCAGCAAGATGATGCACAACATCTGCATCTTTAAAAATTTTTTCAACTAAGTTTTTATCTAGTATATCTCCATGAATAAATTCAATATTCCAATTTCTTAATTGATTAACTCTTTCTGAGATAAACCTGTTATCGATAACAGAAATATTATGATGCCAGCTGTTGCCTGAATATAATTTACATAATTCAGTGCCTATATATCCTAGACCACCAGTAATTATGATTTTTTTCCTCATACGTTTTTAATTAATGTTTACTTATATTATATTTTATTATAACTCAAATATCATGAACATTTATGACTGCTTTATGTATTTTGATGAGGATTTACTTCTAGATTTAAGGCTAAATGTTCTTAATAAATTCGTCAAAAAATTCGTTATTACCGAGGCCACTTACACTCATAATGGAAACAAAAAGAAACTTCAATTTGATATTAATAAATTTAAAAAATTTGAGGATAAAATTATTTATATTGTTGTAGACCAGCACCCAGAAAATATTTTAAAATTAAGTGATCAAGACTCTAAAAAAAGAAGGGCAGAAAAGCTTATTTTAAATGGTATGGCCAGGGATTATTATCAAAGAGAAAGTTTGAATAAAGGACTTAACGCTGCTAATGAGGACGACTTAATATTTATCAGTGATCTTGATGAAATTCCTAATTTAGACTCATTAGATCTTTCAAAAATAAAAAATAATATTGTAATTTTTGAACAAAAAATGTTTTATTATAAGTTTAATCTTCTTTATGAAAATTATACTTGGCAAGGAACCAAAGCGGTAAAAAAGAAAAATTTTATTTCACCTCAATGGCTAAGGAATATTAAAGGAAAAAAATATCCTTTCTGGAGAATTGATGCTTTTTTTTCAAAAAAGAAATACTCAAATTTATTACATATTAAAAACGGTGGCTGGCATTTTACTTGTTTAAGAACTCCAGAAGAACTCGAAAAAAAGTTATTAAATTTTGCTCATCATTATGAATTTGAGGAGAGTGGACTTAAAATTAATGATTTAAAAAAACTAATTTCTGAAAAAAGAGTAATGTACGATCATAATGTGGATATGAGAGGTTATAAATGGTCTGGCAAATCAATTTTAAAAAAAATTGATTTAGACCAATTACCCATGTTTATCTCATCAAATATTGATAACTTCAAAGAATGGTTGGATTAGAGATTAATTTTACTAATGCGTGCTAAGCTCTTCTTTTTTATCTTTACCTTTTTTACTCATCTGGTCAACTTCTACCCATTCTACCCTTTTTAGAGGTTTAATTAGAGCAACTTTTAATACTTCATCTACATTTTTGACTGGAATGATTTCAATGTTATTTAATATTGTTTTTGGCACTTCAACTAAATCCTTTTTATTTTCTACAGGTATTAATACTTTTTTTATGCCTGCTCTGTGAGCAGCAAGAAGTTTTTCTTTGAGACCCCCTATTGGAAGAACTAATCCTCTTAAAGTAATCTCACCTGTCATCGCTACATCTTTATTTACTGGAATTTCTGTAATTGCAGAAATTATGGAAGTAACCATTCCAACGCCAGCAGAAGGTCCATCCTTTGGGGTTGCTCCCTCTGGAACGTGAATGTGAAAATCTTTTTTATCAAAGATCGGTGGAATTATTCCAAAATCTAAACTTTTTGATCTTATGTATGATTTAGCTGCTTTTACAGACTCTTGCATGACGTCGCCTAATTTACCAGTTATTTGCATTTTTCCTTTTCCTGGCATTATGGCTGACTCAATTTTTAAGATTTCTCCTCCGACTTCTGTCCAAGCTAAGCCTGTTACTACTCCTACTCTATTCTCTTCCTCAATTTCTCCGTAATTAAATTTTTGAACTCCAAGTAAATCTTTTAAATCTTTTTCATTAATTGGATTGTTAACTTTTTCTTTATTATCAATCTTCTTGACCAATTTTCTCGCAATTTTTGAGATCTCTCTTTCAAGATTTCGTACTCCTGACTCTCTTGTGTAATGTCTTATAATTTTTCTAATAATATTTTCATCTATTGTCCACTCCTCTTTTTTTAAACCATTATTTTTACTTTGGTTAGGTATCAGAAATTTTTGAGAAATATTCAATTTTTCGTCCTCGGTATATCCAGATAGTCTTATAACTTCCATTCTATCAAGAAGAGGAGGAAGAATATTTAAAGTATTGGCTGTTGTTACGAACATTACATCTGACAAATCATAATCAACTTCCAAATAATGGTCATTAAATTCTTTATTTTGTTCTGGATCTAAAGCTTCTAATAGTGCTGAAGAAGGATCACCTCTATAATCGTTTCCGACTTTATCTATTTCATCTAGTAAAAAAAGAGGATTCTTCGTTCCAGCTTTTTTCATCATCTGAATTATTTTACCTGGTAATGAACCAATATACGTTCTTCTATGACCTCTTATCTCAGCTTCGTCTCTTATTCCTCCTAGAGAGATTCTAATAAATTTTCTATTAGTTGCTTTTGCTATTGATTTTCCTAAAGATGTTTTACCAACTCCAGGTGGTCCTACTAAACACAATATTGGACCTTTCATTTTCTGTATCCTCTTTTGAACGGCTAAAAATTCTATTATCCTTTCTTTTACTTTTTCTAAACCATAATGATCCTCGTCTAAAATTTTTTGAGCCTCATTCAAATCAGTGTTTATTTTTGATTTATTTGACCATGGTAATTCAGTCATCCAATCTAAATAGTTTCTTACCACGGTTGCTTCAGCAGACATAGGGCTCATAGACTTTAGTTTTTTTAATTCGGAAAGACACTTCTCTTTAGCTAACTTTGGCATTTTCGCCTCTGAAATGGCTTTAGATAATGATGATAGCTCATCTTTACCTTCGTCAATTTCTCCAAGTTCTTTTTGTATAGCTTTAAGTTGTTCATTTAAATAGTATTCTCTTTGGGTTTTTTCCATTTGATTTTTAACCCTGCCGCGTATTTTTTTTTCAACAGACAACACGCTTGTCTCTTTTTCAATAAACGCGTGGATTTTTTCTAATCTTTTTTTTAAATCTGTTATTTCTAACAATTCTTGTTTTTCAAAAATCTGAATATTTAAGTTGGCTGAAATGTTGTTTGCTATTTGAACTGAGTCTTTAAAATTTCTTAAATTATTTGATCCTTCGGCTAAATCTTTTTTATTTAAAACCTGCAATCTTTCAAATTTTTTCACAAGTCCTTGAGCTAATTGATCAAGATCTTTTGAAATATTTTTGTCCTCTACTACCTCTACCTCGCAAGTTAAATAATCACTGTCCGTTTTGTGTTTTAAGATTTTAACTCTCTTTTCACCCTCTACAAGAACTTTTACTGTGCCATCTGGTAGCTTTAACAATTGCAGAACTTTACTCAGACATCCATATTGATATAGGTCTTTTTCATTTGGATCGTCGACCTCTGAATTTTTTTGGGTAATTAAAACAATTGATTTATCTGCCTTCATTACCTCTTGAAGAGCTTTGATTGATTTCTCTCGTCCTACGAACAAAGGAACAACCATAGACGGAAATATAACAATATCTCTAAGTGGCAGTAGAGGTTTTAAATATGATGTTTTCATATATGTTTAATATGACAATTATTACTGTAATTTCAAGGAACAAATTTTGTTTATGCCACTGATGTTGATGTTTTTTTGCCGTATGTGACAATGGGTTCTGAAACACCTCTAACAGCAGAACTGTCAACAGTTACTTTTATAACATTTTCCATATCTGGAAGTTCAAACATGGTTTTTAATAAAATGTTTTCTAATATAGATCTAAGTCCTCTTGCACCAGTTTTTTTACTGATAGCTTTTTTTGCAATTTCTGAAATGGCCTCATCTTTAAACTCTAGTTCTACATTTTCAAATTCAAATAGTCTTTGATATTGTTTTATTAAAGAATTTTTTGGTTCTTTTAAAATCTTTACTAAAGATTTTTCATCTAAATCATCTAGTGTTGCAATTATCGGCATTCTTCCAATAAATTCCGGTATTAAACCATATTTAATCAAATCTTCAGGTTCTAACATTTTCATTATCTCTGAAAGCGGCTGCTCTTTATAATTCTTAACTTTTGCTCCAAAACCAATTGAGCTTCCTTTCCCTCTGCTGTCTATAACTTTGTCTAAACCTGCAAAAGCGCCTCCACAAATAAATAAAATATTTGTAGTATCGACTTGTAAAAACTCTTGTTGGGGATGTTTTCTTCCACCTTGTGGTGGGACGCTTGCCACTGTACCTTCCATGATTTTTAAAAGAGCTTGCTGAACTCCTTCACCCGATACATCTCTAGTTATAGATGGATTTTCGGACTTTCTGCTAATCTTATCTACTTCATCAATATAGACTATACCTCTTTGTGCCTTTTCAACGTTGTAATCAGCAGATTGTAAAAGTTTTAAAATAATATTTTCAACATCTTCTCCTACATAACCTGCTTCTGTAAGTGTAGTTGCATCAGCCATGGTAAAAGGAACATCTAATATTCTTGCTAATGTTTGTGCAAGTAAAGTTTTACCACAACCAGTTGGACCAACTAATAATATGTTAGATTTTGATAATTCTACATCTTTGTTGTTTTTTGTATCATGGCTTAATCTTTTATAATGATTATGCACAGCAACTGATAAAATCTCTTTAGCTAATTTTTGGCCAATAACATAATCATCCAAAACACTACAAATTTCTTTCGGTGATGGTACGCCTTCTTGGTGTTTAACCAAAGAGCTTTTGTTTTCCTCTTTGATAATGTCCATACAAAGTTCAACACACTCATCACAAATAAATACAGTAGGACCAGCTATTAATTTTCTAACTTCGTGCTGGCTTTTACCGCAAAATGAACAATATAAAATATTTTTATTATTTTTTTCTGACATATCGAATCAATAATCCTAATATAATTGTGTAATTTTTGTATATCAAGCTGAAGTTGTAGTAATAACTATATATTGTGACTTATTTTCTTTTCTCCACAACAGAGTCGATCAAACCAAATTTTTTAGCTTCTTCAGCTGTCATAAAATTGTCTCTCTCTAGAGCATCTGAAATTTCATTTAATGATTTACCTGTGTGTTTTGAATAAATTTTATTTAACCTCTCTTTTAAGGATAAAATTTCTTTAGCGTGAATCTGAATATCTGTAGCTTGACCTTGAAAACCTGCAGAGGGTTGATGAACCATGATTCTTGAGTTAGGTAATGAATATCGCTTTCCCTTTTCACCAGCTGATAATAAAAATGATCCCATAGATGAGGCCTGGCCAATACACAATGTCGAGACTGGTGAATTAATATATTGCATAGTATCGTAAATTCCTAAACCTGCGGTTACTAGACCACCCGGGCTATTAATATAAAAACTGATTTCTTTATTTGGGTTTTCTGACTCTAAAAATAACAGTTGCGCTGTTACTAATGAAGCAACTGCATCATTTACTGGTCCAACTAAAAAAACTATTCTCTCTTTTAATAATCTTGAGTAAATGTCATAAGCTCTTTCACCTTTATTAGTTTGCTCAACCACCATTGGTATCAAGCTGTTCATTTTCTCTTCGAAATCACGACTCATAGGTGGTTTATACAACTATTAGTTACTTTTTACTAATTTTTTTTGATTTAATCTTATCTTTATTAGAAGATTTTGTTTTAGAAATCTGAACCTTATCAATATTTGGTTTATTAAAGTTAGAAATTACTTTTTCAGCTTCTATTGTATCGATTTCTTTAGTGTTAATTTTAATCTTAGATTTAATTAAATCTATAATTTTTTCCTCATAAAGTGAGCCTTTTAAACTTTGAGAAGCATTTGGATTATTTTTATAATAATCTAGAACCATTTTTTCTTGGCCAGGCATACCTTTAATTTGTTTTTGAATTTCAGATCGAACCTCTTCGTCAGTTACTATTAAATTATTCTTTTCTCCAAACTCATTTAAAAGTAAACCAAGCTTTATTCTTGATTTTGCTAATTTTTCATTATTTGATTTATGTTTGTCTTTATCCTCTGTTTTAATATTTTTAGTCATTAAAGCAATTTCTTGTTCAACTAAATTTTTTGGTAATTCTACATCATGAATTTTTTCAATTTGATCTAAAATCTCTTTTTTTGTGATAGAATGTAATGCTTGAGAATATTGACTTGAAATTTGTTTTTCAATTAATCTTTTTAGATCTGATATATCTTTTGCTCCCATTATTTTTGCAAAATTATCATCTATCTTGCTCTTAATTGATTTTTTGATATTAGAAATTTTACACTGGAATTTCGTATCTTTGTTAGCAAGTTCTTTTTTTGGGTGGTTTGCAGGCAAAACAGCATTAACAATTTTTGTATCACCTTTTTTAACACCAACTAATTGTTCGTCAAAACCCTTAAGAAATAAATTTTTTCCTAATTCAATCTGCACTCCTTTTCCTTCATTTCCCTCAAATTTGTTTCCATCTACTGAAGCTGAATAATCAAAAGTTACTTGGTCACCTATTATTGATTTTTCATTTTCTTTTTTTTCTTCAAATTGTTTATTCTGATTTGCTAATTCTTTGAGTTTATCTTCAATAATTTTTTTCTCAATTTTTATCTTATATTCATTTGCCTTGATGTTTTCCAAAGAATTTAACTTTATATTTGGCAAGCAATTTATTAACAATTCATAGTTTAAATCTTTTCCCTCACCAAATTGTTTCAAATCTATTTTAGGTTGTCCCGCAACTTTTAATTTTTTATCTGTTATGGCTTTTGAAGATGTTTCTCTTAAAACTTTATCAATAACCTCTCCATAAATTGATTTTCCAAATTGACTTTTAATTACAGATGGAGGTACTTTACCTGGTCTAAAACCCTTTAAAGTAACTTCCTTTTGTAGTTCTGAAAGTCTTTCATTTATTTTTAATTGAATTGTTTTTTTATCGACTACAACAGATAAGATAGTGCTTAGTCCCTTTTTCGATTTTACTTCAATTTTCATAACATTCCATGGTGGGCAAGAAGAGACTCGAACTCTTAAGCCTTGCGGCACTGGTTTCTAAGACCAGCGCGTATACCAATTCCGCCACTTGCCCTTTTAGTCAATCGTTGCTTTATATAACAATTTAATTTTTTGTTAAATGATAAAGTCTTGAATAAATTATAATATAAACAAGCAGTAGTATAAAAAACCAATATCTACTTAAAATTGGATTGTTCATAAAATATAATCCTGGTGTAATAAGAATTAGATAACTTATATTTATAATTAAAGAATTTAAATAATTAGCTTTATTTTTTCCGTAATAGGAAGAAATTTTTAAATAACTCAACATATGTAAATGTTTATTATCAGGGTAAATCGGAGATTTATTTTGTTTCAATTTTCTAAAAAATGAGAAAAAAACCTCAAAAAAAATATAAAATAATAAAGTGCAGAAAAAAAATGACGAAATGTTCGGGTTTAAATTGTTGGTTGTTATAGAATTAAGAGCAGTTAAAGCTCCCATTAAATATGCGCCACTATCTCCAAGAAAAATTTTTGCATGCGGGAAATTAAATAATAAGAAAGATAATAAAATTATAATTTGTGAAATAAGTAAAATAGAGAATTCTAAATTAGAATTGTTTAAATTAATATATGTAAATATAATATTTATTATTAAGAGATTTATAGCAAGTAATCCGTTAAAACCATCTATTAGGTTAGCTCCATTTATAACGAATAAAAAACATAATAAAACAAATACTGAAGAAAAAAAGTGATTGTAGCTAATGAATGAAAGTAAAGAAATATCTATATTAAGAATTTGTATAGGTAAAAAATAACTTAAAATAAAAAGTAAAAAAATCATTATCAACAATCTCCTAAAAGGTTTAATCTTAATTTTAAGATCATCTAAGAATCCAACTAAAAACATTGCATAACAAATCAAAATGTAGTCAAAAAGAATTTTTGAGTATAATAAATAGTAAATTATAAAAAAAATACTTAAAGAAATTATAATAGCTAAACCTCCACTCCTTGTAACTGGAAAATCATGGAACGCTTGTGGTTTATTAAAATCTTTATCTAAAAGAACTTCTTTGCCAATTGTATAAGAAAATTTACTAATAATTAAAAAAATAAAAAAACTTATTAAAGCGAAAATTGATAAAAAACTTGCTTCAATTGACTCGGCTCCCATTTACTGTTTAGTTCCTTTATTATTTTTTTTAAATATGTAAATACCCAATAGTATTATAACTAAAGACAATAAAACTCTCCATGTAATAATCTCGTCCATTAAAAAATAACCAAACAGAACTCCAAAAATTGGGATTAAATAAGCCACCTGTGTCTGAAAAACTAATCCATTAACAGTTAATATTCTAAATCTAATTAACCAAGCGAGTCCTGTAGCAACTATCCCTAAATATAATAAAGATAGAGTAGCTGTCATTGTTGGGTTAGAATGCCAAGGAGTTTCAAATAATAAAGAAAAGGGAAGTAAAAAAATAACAGACCATAACGTTGTAGATGTCGTGACATTCTCATTTTTTTTATTTCTTAATTTCAAAGTCAGTAATCCGCCAATGCAGTAAAATGTTGATCCTAAAATAGTAATCAATACGTAAATATAATTTTCACTATTTATAATAACCTTGTCAAAAAATAATAAAATTATTCCGCTAAATCCAATCAAAACCCCTAGAGACTTTAAAAATGATAATTTCTCGTCCTTTGTAAATATATGTGCGAGTATAGACCCACTTAAAGGAGTTGTGCTCATCAAAATGGCAGCAAGATAACTGTTAATTTTTGCAGTTCCGATTGCTATTAGAACAAAAGGTATAGCAATATTACACAAGCCGATAAGCGCATATGGTTTCCAGTTTTTTGTGAAAGCTTCTATATAAATATTTTTGATTTTACATAATATTAATAATGGAATGCTTGCAAAAATTACTCTAACCAATGCAAGAGTTATGGGCTCGTAAGAGTACGTGGCTAACTTTATATTAAAAAATGAAGATCCCCATATTATGGCTAATAAAATTAATAGTGAAAAATCGAAGGTATTGGCTTCTCTCATTTCAAGTTAAAATTGTATATATGTGATAATTGCATAGCTGATATATATTTTTAATTATACTCTAAAAAAGTCCCTTATATATGTTCAGTTCGAAATTAAAACAACCTTTAAAGGAGAACAATGAGTTCAAAAGATATTTTAAAGCTTATAAAAGACAAGCAAGTAGAATTCGTAGACCTTAGATTTACTGATCCAAAGGGCAAACTTCAACATTTGACGATGGACTCAACTGTAGTTGATGAAGACATGCTTGATAAAGGAGTGTTTTTTGACGGTTCTTCTATAGCTGGCTGGAAAGCGATAAATGAGTCAGATATGATTTTAAAACCTGATTTGGATAGACCTATAATTGATCCTTTTAATTCTCATACTACTTTAAATATTTTTTGTGATATTTTAGATGCTGTAAAAAAAGATCCTTACGAAAGAGACCCAAGAGGCACTGCAAAAAAAGCTGAAGCTTATCTTAAAAAAACTGGAATAGGTGATAAATCTTATTTTGGCCCCGAGCCAGAATTTTTTGTTTTTGACGACGTGAGATACAAAAACGATATGAACGAAACCAGCTTTTCAATTGATAGCTCTGAGGGTCCATATAATACAGGAAAAAAATATGAAAATGGCAACATGGGTCATAGACCTGGAGTTAAAGGCGGGTACTTCCCAGTACCTCCAGTTGATAGTGCTCAAGATATGAGAGGTGAGTATCTGAAAGCACTTAAAGATATGGGTGTCAAAGTTGAAAAGCATCACCATGAAGTAGCTCCAAGTCAACATGAGCTTGGGATGTACTTTGGAACACTAACTAATCAAGCAGATAACGTTCAGCTATACAAATATGCAGTGCAGATGGTTACACATTCTTTCGGTAAAACCGCAACTTTTATGCCTAAGCCAGTTAAAGGTGATAACGGATCTGGAATGCACTGTCACCAATCGATTTGGAAAGGTAGTACACCACTATTTATGGGGAAAGAATACGCCGGACTATCAAAGGATGCGTTGTATTATATTGGTGGTATATTAAAACACGCCAGAGCAATTAACGCTTTTGCTAATGCAACAACTAATAGTTATAAAAGATTAATACCAGGTTTTGAGGCGCCAGTGATTTTAGCGTACTCAGCAAGAAATAGATCCGCATCTTGTAGAATTCCGGTAATAATGAATCCTAAGGCTGCAAGGATGGAAATTAGGTTTCCAGACGCTGCAGGAAATCCTTACTTAACTTTCGCGTCAATGCTAATGGCTGGTATTGATGGTATTAAAAACAAAATTGATCCAGGCAAACCTTTCGATCAAGATTTATATTCACTCTCTGAAAATGAGGTTAAAAAACTTCCAACTGTTTGTGGTTCTTTGAGAGAAGCAATGCAAAATTTAGATAAAGATAGAAAATTCTTAACAGAGGGCGGAGTATTTACAGACGATCAGATAGATGCTTATATAGAGTTAAAGTTTCAAGAAATTTATAATTTCGAACATACACCTCATCCGATTGAATTTGATATGTACTATAGCGGTTAAATTTTAAAAGATTCTCCGCATCCACATCTTTCAGTTTCATTAGGGTTTTTAAAGATGAACTGAGAAGAAAATTTTTCTTCTTTGTAGTCCATTTCAGTTCCTAATAAATACATTACTGCGGTTGGATCAATTAGTACCTTTACACCTTTATCTTCAATTATCTCTTCATTTGGCCTAATTTCTTTCGCATATTCCATAACATAAGACATTCCCGCACAGCCTCCTGATTTGACACCTACCCTAACGCCAATAGTTGAGTTTTCTGCTTTAGACATAATATATTTTATTCTTTTGGCAGCATTATCACTTAATCTAATTACTTGTTCGCTCATAAATTTAATTCTAATTTAGCTGCTTCGGACATCTTGTCTTTTGTCCAAGGTGGATCCCAGACTAATTTTAGATCAACATCTTTTATTTCTGGAATTTTTGATACGTTTTTTTTAACTGTATTTGGTAATTCTTCTGCTACTGGACAGTTTGGTGATGTAAGCGTCATTTCTATATTTACTTTTTTTTGTTCATTAATTTCAATTTTGTAAATTAGACCCAGCTCATATATATTTACAGGTATCTCAGGATCATAAATTTTTTTAATTTCACTTACAATTTTTTCTTTTAGATCAGTCATATTAATTTTTTTTTTTTAAAGCCGACGAAAGTGTATGCCATGCCATTGTAGCACACTTTATTCTCATAGGAAATTCTTGAACGCCGGATAATGATGAAATTGTAGTTATTTGATCATCAGATAGACTATTCAAAGTTATTTTTGTCTTGTTTTTTAACATATTCAAAAAATCATCTATAACTTTTTTTGAAAAATTAAGATCTTTACCTTTCAATGTATCAGTAAGAATTGATGCAGAAGCTAAAGATATTGCACAACCCTCGCCTTCAAAACTCAAGCCTGATATATTTTTATCCTTATCTAATTTTAGATAAATATGTACTTTATCTCCACAAAGAGGATTATGAGCTTTTGCATCATGATTGTACCCCTCGCATTTACCCTTATTTCGAGGATTCTTAGCATGATCTAAAATAATTTCTTGATATAATTCTTTTAATTCCATTTAAATTTGAAATACTTTTTTACATTTTTTAATTGATTCACATAATACATCGATATCCTCTTTATCATTATAAACTCCTATTGAGGCTCTAGCTGAAGCAGGAATTCCAAGTTTATCATGTAAAATTTGACAGCAATGATGGCCTGCTCTTATTGCAACTCCATCATCATCCAGAATGGTAGCAATATCATGAGGATGAACCCCTTTTATTGAAAATGACATAATAGATGCTCTATTTTTTGGATTACCAATAATACTAACAGAATTATCCTTTCTTAATTTTTCTAAACCATACTCTAGTATTTTGCTTTCATGGTTTTCTATATTTTTTATACCTAAATCTTGAATAAACTTTATAGACTTTGCAAAAGCTACCACCTCTGCGGTTTGCATCGTCCCAGCTTCATATTTATTGGGTGACTCTGCGTAGGAGATTTCATCTTTTTTTACCTCACTTATCATTCCCCCGCCACCTTGATATGGTGGCAATTCATCTACCCATTTTTTTTTTGCATACAGAATACCGAGACCATTAGGACCATACATTTTGTGACAAGATATTGCATAAAAATCGCAGTCTAGGTCTTGAACGTCTAAAACTGCATGAGGAGCTCCCTGTGTTCCATCAATTAACACTGGAATGTTTTTTGTTTTAGCCAAATCAATAATTTCTTTTACAGGCATTATTGTACCTGTAACATTTGAAATATGCGTAAAAGCTATCATTTTAGTTTTTTCAGTAATATTCTTTTTAAACTCACTAACATCTATTTCTCCGTTATCATTTACTGACGCAAATTTTATTACTGCACCTTTTTTTTTTCTTAAGTAATGCCATGGAACATAATTTGAGTGATGTTCTAATTCAGTAACCAGAATTTCATCACCACCCTTTATAAATTTCTCTCCGTAAGTGTTTGCTACTAAGTTTATTGCCTCTGTAGCACCTTTTGTAAAAATTATTTCCTCTCTATATTTTGCATTAATATAAGATTTTACTATGTCTCTTGTTTCTTCAAACTTATTCGTTGCTTTTACAGCTAATGTGTGGACACTTCTTCCAACATTTGAAAACTCAGTTTCGTAAAATCTTGAAATTTCATCAATGACCATTTTTGGCTTTTGTGAAGAATTAGCGCTATCAAGGTATATTAAAGGTTTACCTCTAATTTTTTGTTTAAAAATTGGAAACTTAGATTTTATATTATTAAATTCCATCTACTTGCTCCATTATGCTTTTCTCAAGGAAAGTTTTAATTTTTTCTTCCGGTATATTTTCAAAAATTTCATTTAGAAACCCGTTTATTAAAAGTTTTTTCGCGATTGATAATTTAATTCCTCTTGTCATTAAATAATGAATAGCATCTTCATCAATGCTCCCTGAAGTTGATCCATGCGAACACTTAACGTCATCAGCATAAATTTCTAATTCTGGTTTAGCATTAAATTCAGCTTTATCATCTAATATTAAAGCTTTACTCAGTTGATATGCGTCTGTTTTTTGTGCAATGTCTTTAACAAATATTTTACCTTGATAAACTCCAGTACTATCGTTTTCTAGAACATTTTTGATTTTTTGATAACTTTTGCAATTAGGGGCAAAGTGATTAATTTGGGTTTTAATCTCTTGATGTTCATCTTTAGATAGACTTAATCCAGATAAAATATAGCAATTACTATTTTCTTTTTCTAAATTCATATTGATTTCAATTTTATTAAATTTAAGCCCGGAACTTAATATAAAATTTTGATAGCTAGAGCTATAATCCTGTATACCTGATATATTTTTATAAAAATAACCATTACTTTTTGTTTTTTGTATAGTGATACTTTTTAATAATGAACCTTGGCCAATATTTATGTTTTCAAAAGTATTCTTAATAAATTTACTTTTTTCAGTAATATTATATTCTATCAAGGTTAGTTCTGAGTTTTGACTTAGTTTTATTTGATTTGAATTATTAATAATCTTGTTATCTAAATCTGACGTAAAATAATTATAAATTATTATTGGTTTTTTACATTTATAATCTTTTTGTACTTCAAGACTAAATCCACCTGAAGATAGAGCTCTGTTGAGATTATAAAGATTATTACCTTTTTCAATGGTAAAACTATCAAATGATTTAAGACCTTCAATTTTTACTTTCTCTTTTTCTTCAAATCTTATATCACAAGATTTATACACTCCATTTATTAGAGTAATATGGTTATGGTCAAAATCTCTTATAAATTGAATTTTTTTATCAAATTTTAAATCTTCAGGAATTGTAATTTGTTTAAAATTTTTACTTATAATAAAATTTAGGTCGCTAAATTTCCAATTTTCATCTTTTTTGTTTGGTAGACCAGTTTTTAAAAATAACTCAAACTTTTTTTTTCTTTCTGATGCTTCCTCATCTGAAAAAACAGATATTTTTTTAAAATCTATATTAAAAAGTGAAACCATTATTTCAAATTTTCGTAGCCTGTTTTTTCTAATTCCTGGCCTAAATCAGCAGAGCCTGTTTTGATAATTTTTCCATTTGATAAAACGTGAATAAAATCTGGCTTGATATAATTAAGCAATCTTTGATAGTGAGTGATAATCAAAAATGAATTGTTTTTGTTTTTATGTGAATTAACTCCATCAGCCACAATTCTCAATGCATCGATATCTAAACCTGAGTCTGTCTCATCTAAAATAGCTAATTTTGGTTCTAAAAGTTTCATTTGAAGAATTTCATTTTTCTTTTTTTCGCCTCCGGAAAAACCAACATTCAATTGTCTAGATAAAAATTTTCCATCTATGTTCAATTCAGAGGCTTTTTCTTTTATAAGTTTTAAAAGAGCTAAAGTATCCAACTCTTTTTCTCCTTTAGCTTTTCTAATTGTATTTAGTGAAGTTTTAAGAAAATTAGTTGTATTCACGCCTGGGATTTCTAGAGGATATTGAAATGCTAAAAAAATTCCTTTTTGCGCTCTCTCCTCTACTGGAATATCTTGCAAATTTTTGCCCTCATACCTAAGATCTCCGGTTACTTCATAACCATTTTTACCTGATAAAATATTTGCCAAAGTGCTTTTACCAGAACCATTTGGGCCCATAATTGCATGCACTTCCCCAGGTTTTATTTCTAAATTAAGTCCATTTAGAATAGACTTATCATCAATTGAAGCTTTTAAATTTTGTAATTGGAGCATTACCCAACGCTCCCCTCTAAGCTTATAGAAACTAATTTTTGTGCCTCAACTGCAAATTCCATGGGTAGTTGCTGCAATACTTCTTTACAGAAACCATTAACTATAAGACTTACTGCCTCTTCCTGGTTGAGACCTCTTTGATTGCAATAAAATAATTGATCTTCGTTAATCTTAGATGTTGTAGCTTCATGTTCTATAGTCGAGGATGAATTTTTATTTTTAATATAAGGCACAGTGTGTGCTCCACATTTATTACCCATTAAAAGTGAGTCACATTGTGTATAATTTCTAGAATTTTTAGCTTTAGCCCCAATGTCTACAAGTCCTCTATATGTGTTATCTGCTTGTCCTGCAGAAATTCCTTTTGAAATAATTTTACTTTTCGTATTTTTGCCCAAATGAATCATTTTAGTTCCAGTATCTGCTTTTTGATGATTGTTAGTAATAGCTATCGAGTAAAATTCACCAACGGAATTATCTCCTTGCAAAATGCAACTAGGATATTTCCAAGTTATTGCCGATCCTGTCTCAACTTGCGTCCATGATATTTTTGAGTTTTTGCCTCTGCATGCTCCTCTTTTAGTCACAAAATTATAGATTCCACCTACTCCATCCTTATCGCCAGGGTACCAATTTTGAACTGTAGAATATTTAATTTCTGCATCGTCTAAAGCTATTAATTCAACGTTAGCTGCATGTAGTTGATTTTCATCCCTCATCGGAGCTGTGCAACCTTCCAAATAACTTACATAACTTCCTTTATCTGCAATAATTAAAGTTCTTTCGAATTGACCGGTCTCAGATGCATTAATTCTAAAGTATGTAGAAAGTTCCATTGGACATTTTATATTTGGTGGTATGTATACAAAAGAACCATCAGTAAATACTGCTGAGTTTAATGTTGCGAAATAATGATCACTGATAGGAATTACAGAGCCAAGATATTTTTTTACTAACTCTGGATGTTTTTGAATTGCTTCAGAAATAGGACAAAAAATTATCCCCATTTTGTCAAGTTCACCTTTGAAAGTTGTTGCTACTGAAACTGAGTCAAAAACTGCATCAACTGCCACACCGCTCAATTTTTTTTGTTCATTCAAAGGAATACCTAGTTTATTATATGTCTCAATAAGTTTTGGATCAACCTCGTCTAAACTTTTTGGTTTATCTTTCATGCTCTTTGGAGCAGAAAAATAATATAAATCCTGATAATTTATTTTTGGGTATTTAGGTTTTTGCCAGTTTGGTTCTTTTAAAACCTTAAGTCTATTGAAAGCTTTCAATCTCCAATCAAGCATCCACTTTGGCTCTTTTTTTACTTCAGAAATAAATTTAATAGTTTTCTCTGAAAGTCCTTTTGGAGCTTTGAAGTTTTCAATGTCTGTTGAAAATCCGTACTTATATTCTTGATTTTTAAGTTCTCCACTTTTCATAATATTTAATTTAGTTTCGTTAAATCTTGTAATTTTACTTTTTCAAAAAAACCATTGATATGCTGATCTAATTGATCCCATAGATTGTGCGTAATGCATTTGGTTGTTTTATTATTGCATCCTTTTTTTGAATTTTTCTTACAGTTTAAAGTTTTGACTTCTTCATCTACGGCAAAAATTATATTGGATAACTTTATCTCAGAAGCTGGTTTTTCAAGCACATATCCTCCGTTAGCTCCTCTTGAACTTTTTACTAACTTATTATTTTTGAGTTTTGAAAAAATTTGCTCTAAATAAGCCAAAGAAATATTTTGTCTTATCGAGATTTCAGTAAGACTTATCGGACCATCCTTAGCATTTGATGCCAAGTCTGCCATAGCCATAACTGCATAACGACCTTTATTTGTAAGTTTCATAAATTAACGTTGTAATACAATAGTTTTTGCCTAATTCCTACTCTTTTAGTCAGGATTAAAAAAAAATATTTGTCGCATTAAAACATGCTATAACTCAGTACTTTTTTTTTTAATAATAATCATTATCAAGTATGAAGCCAAAAAGTTTAGAAATTTTTATACCTGGACCTGCCGGAAGACTCGAAGCGAAGTATTACAAAAATCCAAAATTTGGTTCTCCTGTAGCAATTGTTTTACACCCACACCCGCAATATGGTGGAACAATGAATAATAGAATCGTTCAGCTTATGTATAATATTTTTTTAGAAAATGGTTTTTCTGTAATTAAAGTTAATTTTAGAGGAGTGGGAAAAAGTGAGGGAGTATTTGATAATGGACAAGGAGAATTGTCAGATGCTGCAGCGGCTCTTGATTGGATTGAAAGACAAAATTTAGATTACAGTCAATGTTGGGTTTCTGGTTTCTCTTTTGGCTCGCTTATATGTATGCAATTAATAATGAGAAGACCGGAAGTTAATAATTTTATAGCCGTTTCTCCTCAACCTAACGTTTATGATTTTTCTTTTTTAGCTCCTTGCCCAACCTCTGGACAAATAATCTACAGTGATAACGATGAATTAGTGAGTAAAGAAAGCATCACTGAGTTAGATAATAGAATTAAAAGCCAAAAGAGTGTTGAGGTGATATTTTCAAAAATAAAAAATTCAAATCATTTTTTTAAAGATAAAGAAAAAGAACTTTCAGATGAAATAGAAAAGTATCTTAAAGACAAAACTGCTTTAATTTAACTTTCTATTATTTTGCCACCAATACAAGGTTTTTTACACCCAGTTGTGTTTGGGAAAGAAATTGGTAAATTTTTTAAAGTTCTTATTGCAAGAAATGCAAAAGCTTGGGACTCGATAAAATCTCCATCTATTTTAAACTTATCAATTAATTCGATATTTATATCTTTACTAAGATAACTTTTGATTTTTTTAATAAGAAAATCATTTTTTCTGCCTCCGCCACAAAGAAAAATATTTTTTATTTGATTGTCAAAATTTTCAAATAAATCATTTAAACTATCACCAATGATACCAGCCGTAAATTCAGTCAAAGTAGCAGATCCGTCTTCTAAATTTAATCCTCTTACAAATGAAACATCGAAATCGTTTGTATCTAAAGAACGTTTGTTTTTGTCAGGTCTATTTGAAAATAATTCTTGGGCTTGCTCTAATATTATTTCGTTTTTTTTCCCACTTATTGCAAGTTGGCCATTTTTGTCAAATCTATTTTCCGAATTTTTTCTAACCCAAGAGTCAATTAAACAATTTCCAGGGCCGATATCTTGACTGAAAATTTTTGAAAAGTTTAATGTATCGTTAATAATTGTTACGTTAGATATTCCCCCAATATTCAAAAAACAAACTGGAAGTTCAATTTTAATTTTGGATGCAATTAATTGATGAAAAATTGGTGTTAGTGGAGCCCCTTCTCCCCCATTAACTATATCATTTTCTCTGAAATTAAAGACAACTTTATTTTTTGTTAATTGGCTTAATAAATTTCCGTCTCCTAATTGATATGATATTTTTTCTGTAGGGTTATGGAATATAGTTTGACCATGGAAACCTATAATTAAATTTTTGTATTTATGATTAAAATAACTTGTAGCTTTTGAATGAAATAAAGTAATCTTTCTCTCTAGTTCTAAAATTTCTTTTGAGTAAGTATTCAAGTCTTTTTTTTTAAAAATTTTTTCTTTTAATTTGTGAATATCCTCAAAAATATCCTTATCATATTCAAAATATCTGTTTTTTAATACTTCGTAATTAGTAATTCCATCTGATCTTATTAATGATGCATCAACTCCATCGCCTGAAGTACCGCTCATTAATCCCAAAGATATATATTCTTTTTGCATATTTTTATTTATTTATAACAATTTTTGTATAATAGTAGTTATCGATTAATACTATGAAAAATAAATTCTTATTTGAAATGAAATCCCGAGGGTATTTGCACCAATGTACAGATTTTGATAATTTAGAGAGAATAAGTAGCCAAAAACCAATAACAGCATATATAGGATTTGATTGTACTGCAAGCAGTCTTCACGTTGGAAGTTTGCTTCAAATAATGATTTTGAGATTGATGCAAAATTACGGACATCGACCTATTGTGCTTTTAGGCGGAGGCACTACTTTAATTGGAGATCCGTCAGGAAAAGACTCAACAAGAAAAGTATTAGATAAAAAAGATATTAAGAAGAATATTTTAAACATTCAAAAAGTTTTTTATAAAATTTTAGATTTTTCAGATAAGAAAACAAAACCAATTTTTGTAGATAATTCAAAATGGTTAACAAAATTAAATTATATTGAATTTTTGAGAGAGATAGGAAGTCACTTCACTATTAATAAAATGCTAACTTTTGATAGTGTCAAATTAAGGTTAGAGCGTGAACAATCATTAAGCTATATGGAATTTAATTATATGATTTTACAGGCTTATGATTTTTATCAGCTTTTTAAAAATAATAATTGTATACTTCAAATTGGAGGCTCTGATCAATGGGGAAATATCGTAAATGGAGTTGAGCTAATAAGGCGAATAATAAAAAAAGACTCATTCGGGCTTACCTCGCCATTAATTACTTTAGCATCTGGGGCAAAAATGGGTAAAACTGAAAAGGGAGCAATTTGGTTAAATGAGGATTTACTATCATCCTACGATTACTGGCAATTTTGGAGAAACACAGATGATAGGGATGTTGAGCGTTTTTTATATTTTTTTACAGATTTAAAAATAGATGAAATAAAAAATCTTTGTGAAAAGGAAAAAAATATTAACAAATTAAAAGTTTTATTAGCTAATGAAGCTACAAAAATATTACATGGTGAAAGTAAAGCAAAAAAAGCTGAACAGACTGCAAAACAAACTTTTGAAACCGGTGGCGTTGGCGTGGGTCTTCCAGAAATAAATATTAAATTAAGTGAGTTAAGAAAAGGAATTGGTATTTTAGACATTTTATCAAAACACGGTGTGCTTTCATCTAAAAGTGAGGCTCGAAGGGCAATAGCCAATAATGGAATAAAAATTCATAATTTAGTTGTTACTGATGAAAAGAAAATTTTAAAAATTTCCGATTTCAAAAATAGTTCTTTAAAACTTTCATTTGGAAAAAAAAAACATTATTTAATTAAACTTATTTAACTTTTTTTTTCTATCAATAATTTTTTGAATAAACCTTGGTGTTAAGGTTCTTATAGGATTAATTGAAGTTTTTATTCCTCCAGGTGGTCCTTTCATTTTAAAACTTATTCCAAAAAGACCCTCGCCAACTTCTTTAGGAATCACTATATCTCCAATAATTGGAATTTTAGATATGAGTTTATTTAAATTTTTTGCAGGCACTAATGTACCTCTAAGGCTTGTTATCTCATTTTGATCTCTATAACCTTCCATTAAAACTGATATGCTAGGTCCTAGGGCCAATATTTCAATAATTTTAAGGAAACCTTTTTCTCTGCTCATTTCAATTTCTAAACTATCAAAAGATAAACCCTCACCTCTAGCAAGATCTGCTAGCCCTCCTAAGTCAGCCAAAGATAATAGCTTTATCAATCCAGGAGCATTAGTAACTTTAAAATCTTCAATTTTTAATTTTGAATTAAAGTCTTTGCCACTAATAATTGATGTATATAAGAGTTTACCCTCGGATAACCCTTTGAAAAATTTGAACTCTGTTAATAATGGTGAGGTTAAATCAGAGTAAATTTCCAAATATCTTTTATTTTTTTTTTTGTCATTTTTTAAAGAAATATCTAAAAAATTATTTTTTCCAAAATCTCCTTTTGCAGAAATTTTTGCGAATTCACCTTTATCAATATATCCAATTAATTTAAAATTTTTTAAATTTTCTGATAAAGGAGCAATTACATTATCTAAATCAATTTCTATTTCTTTACTGAAATTTAAAAAATAATTATTCTTATTTTTTGTAGTAATAATTTTAGGTAAATTTGTTGCATCAAATTTTGAGCCCCTTATTTTTATTTTTTTATCTCCAGTGATCAAAAAATCATTATTAATAGATCCCCCTTTATATGTTTTTGTTGAAATCCTTTTAAAAGTAAGAGGCTTACCTTTGCTGATTAATAAATCATCTACTAAAATTTTGTTATTATCTTCAACAAATAGTAATTTTTTTAAATTTAGTTTTTTTTTACTTATTTCAAAAATCAAAGATAAGTTTGAAATCAGATTTTCTTTTTTAGAATAATTTATTTGTTTAATATCTATTTTTTTATCTATTTCAGCATCTATTTCATATCTAGAAAAGTCTTTTTCTATATTTCCTTTAATATTGTAATTAAGAAACTTCTCAATTTCTGTTGAATATTTGCCAGATAAAGAAAAATTTTTTGATTTCGAACCATAATCTATTTTCAAATCAGTATCAATTATTAAGAATTGATCTATTTTTTCTTCTAAAATTTCACTAGATAAAGGATTTTCAATTTTCAACGATCCTTTTATTATTTCTCCTCTACTTGAAAGATTATAATCTTTAATTTTGTAAGTTTTATCAAAGTTAATTTTCAAATTATTTTTCAGTATTGCTTCGATCTCGGTAATCTCTTTAAAATATTCAAATTTTTTAAGTAATTTAGAATACCCATTTTTAAGAGAATTTTGATATTTAATATCAGAATTAAAGTTTGAAATTATGGAAATTTCAGGAGAAACAGTTAATTTTATATCTCCATCTTTAACTAAAATGCTGTTAATTTCACCATTAATTTTTTTAAATAATATAATTGATTTATCTCCAAAAAATTCGAAACTGGTATCTTGTAAGAATATTTCTTTGAATATTTTTGAATTAAAATTTGTCACTTGTCCTCTTGCTATAAAATTATCTATTGAGTTATTTGTGTCTAAATAAAATGCTAAATCTAAAATTAAATTTCCTTTTTTAACGTTATTTTTTAAGAAACTCTTCAAATTTGAGGGTTTTATTACTACATTAATATTTTTTAAATCTTTAATATCTAATTTTTTCGATAAAATATTTATTCGCTTAATTTTGGGTTTAGTTTTAATTATTGAAAAAAAATCCACATATACTTTTATTTTTTCAGTAGGAATTAAAATATCTCTATAAAATATATTTGGTTCAGATGTTTCTAAAAATAAGCTAAATTCATTAATATCAAGTTTAAATTTTATAGTATTTATTTTTATATTTATTTTATTATCAATCTGATAAATCTTGTTTAATATTAATTTATTAAACCTTTCTGTTTCAATTCCTATAGTTAATAAAGCCGATGCTATTGAGATTAAAAAGATAAAAATTAAAGAAATTAAAATTGTAAAAAATTTTTTCATTATTTATTTTTAATTCCTCCTTCTATAAATTGATCGATATTACCATCTAGGATACTTGACGGATTTGTACTTTCAATTCTGTTTCTTAAATCTTTTACGAGTTGATAAGGTTGCAATACATAAGATCTAATTTGGTGCCCCCAACCAATATCAGTTTTAGTATTGAGTTCCTTTGAATTCTGCTCCTCTCTTTTTTGAAGCTCGTGTTCATAAAGTCTAGCTCTTAGCATCTTAAAGCATGTTTCTTTATTCTTATGTTGAGATCTTTCATTTTGACATTGAACTACTATCTTAGTTGGTAAATGTGTAATTCTTACTGCACTATCTGTAGTATTTACATGTTGACCGCCTGCGCCACTTGATCTGTATGTATCAATTCTTAAATCTTTTTCATCTATACTAATATCTATTTCATCGTCAATTGCAGGGTAAACCCACACGCTTGCAAAACTTGTATGCCTTCTAGCACCGCTATCAAAAGGTGATATTCTAACTAATCTATGCACTCCAGACTCTGATCTCATTAATCCGTACAAGTAATTGCCATCAACTTTTAATGTTGATGATTTTATACCTGCCTCCTCTCCTTTATGCTCACTAATGATTTCATAACTAAATTTTCTTTTATCGAACCATTTCATATACATTCTTCTGAGCATTTCAGCCCAATCTTGGCTTTCAGTGCCTCCTGCCCCGGCATGAATTTCTAGGTAAATGTTTAAGTCATCGTTTTCACCAGAAAGAAAACAGTTAATTTCAATTCTTTTTAAATTTTTTGAGACAGTATCTATTTTTTGAGAACATTCATTTATGATTTCTTCATTCTTTTCTTGTGTCGCAAGTAAAAAAAGCTCTTTTAGATTCTGAATTTCTGTAAAAAAAATTTTATAAGAGTTAAGTATTTGTTCAAAATTCTTTTTTTGTTTAATCGTTTTTTTTGCTAATTCTTTATCTTTCCAAAAATTTTCTTTAAGAATATTTTTTTCTAGCTCTACTAATTTTTTTTCGATATCTTCATTATCAAAGATACCCCCTAATATTTTCTAGGGTTCTTTCAACTACTATTAATTTATTTTCAAAGCTTTCCATTAGTAAAATTGTCTAAATTTAATTAGAGTATCACGATCATTGATTGAAATTAAACTATTATTATCTATATTGTTAATATCTTCTATTTTGAGAGCTTCAATTATTGTTTTTTCATCATTAGCTGACGACTTAAGTCCGGTATCATAATTTAATGAAGTCAAATAAATTTTTTCAGGTATTTGAAAATCGTTAAAATCATCCTTGAAAAGTGCATTTTCAATAAAATTCTTAAAAATAGGTAACGCTGCTTTTGATCCTGTTTCAAATTTTCCTAAAGTTCTAGGATTATCAAATCCAATATAAACTCCAACAACAAGATTTGATGAAAAACCAATAAACCAAGCATCATAGTTATCATTAGTAGTTCCTGTTTTACCAGCTAGAGGAACATTAAGAGATTTTAATTTTTTTGCTGTACCTCTTTCAACAGCTCCACTTAAAATTGTTACCATTTGGTAAGCTGTTGCCTCACTAAAAACACGCTTATTAGTATTTTCTATTTTAGGATAATCGATTGATTGATCAATAAATTTATCACAGCCTAGGCATTTTCTGTTTTCAATTTGAAAAATTGTTTTACCTCTTCTGTCTTGTATCCTTGAAATTAAATTTGGATTAACTTTTTTTCCACCATTTACAAATGAAGCGTAAGCCGCGGTTAAATTAATCAATGTAGTCTCGGCAGCACCTAACGAAACAGATAGTAGTTCAGGTATTTCATTATAAATATCTAATTTTTTCGATAGGTCTAAAATCTTGTCTAAGCCTAAAATTTTTGCAATTCGGACTGTCATCAAATTTCGAGAATATTCTATACCTTTTCTTAATGTTGAAGGGCCATAGAATTTTTTACCATAATTTTCAGGTTTCCAATTTTTTAAACCTACTCCTTGACTTTCTACGAAAGGTGCATCTAAAATAATTGAGTTGGGTGAAAATCCATTTTCTAAAGCTGCTGCATAAACTATAGGTTTAAAAGCAGATCCTGGCTGTCTTTTTGCTTGTGTAACTCTATTGAATTCACTTGATTTAAAATTAAAGCCACCCACCAGAGCCTTAACATCACCAGTAAAAGGGTCTAAAGCGATTATTCCACCATTTACTTTAGGATATTGTTTTAGTTTCCATAAGTTTTTCTCTTTTTTGACAAAAATTATATCTCCGATACTGTGTATAGAGGAAATCGTTTTGTTTTTCGGTAAGGACCATTTTAAATTTTTAAAGTAAAGCTTTTCAATGGAACTCTTTTCGTTTTGATTAATTATTTTAAAATTTATTTCAGTCCCATTTATTTCTAAAATCTCTGCAAATTTCCATTTTAATGTTGGATCTAGTTTGAACTCATCAATTTTATTTTTCCAATTTCTATTCTTTAATTTATTAGTTATAGGACCCCTCCATCCATGCCTCCTATCGTAATCTTCTATTCCTTTTCTTAAAGACTTTATTGCTTGAATTTGATAATCAATATTAAGAGGTGTTTTGATGCTTAATCCTTGTGAGTATAGTTTTTCAAAACCATAATTTTCTTTAACAGATCTTCTAACCTCCTCGGTGTAAGAGTTAGCCTCGTTTACAATTTCAATTTTTCTTTTTTTTAAATTTAGATTTGTTTTCTTGAATTTAACTAGATCTTTTTTAGAAATAAAATTATTTTCTTCTAAATTTTTAAGAACTAAATCTCTTCTAAATTTTCCTACGTCTGGGTATTTATAAGGATTGTATTTACTCGGCGCTTTTGGTAGTGCTGCTAATAAAGCTGCATCTGGGTAAGTAAGTTCTTTTATTGATTTATCGAAATACTCTAAGCTAGCAGCTGCTATACCGTAAGTACCTTGGCCTAAGTAAATTTGATTTAAATAAAGTTCTAGAATTCTCTCTTTTGAATAAGCCCTTTCTATTCTAAAGGCTAGTATAGCCTCTTTAATTTTTCTTTTAAAAGAAATTTCATTTGTTAAAAGGAAGTTTTTTGCAACTTGTTGAGTAATAGTAGAGGCTCCCTCTAACCTTTTATTTTGAGAGATATTACTTAAATTTTTTATGATTGCTCTCATAATACCTTTTGCATCAATACCTGGATGGGTAAAAAAATTTTTGTCTTCTGCTGAAAGAAACGAGTTAACAACTATTTTAGGTATGGACTCGTAAGGAACAAATAACCTTTTTTGAATAGCATATTCTGCGATTAACTTACCTTCATTGGAGTAAACTCGAGATGATATTGGGGGTTGATAATTTGATAATTTTTTATAGTCAGGTAAACCAATAGAAAAATACCATAAAGTTGTAAGTAAAAAAATCAAAATGGTGATAAAAAAAATAATTAAAAACTTTAATGAAAAATTAAGAAATTTGAGCATTTTGTATTTTTTCATTAAAATTAAGACTTTCTTTAGGCATATAAATTAATTATCTGTATTTATTCACAAAATTGTATAAAATAAGAGTATGACAAATTTAAAATTAACAGATTTCAAAAAAATAAAAGGAATTCATTTAAAATGGAAAAGAATTTATATATTGATGCATCGCATCCAAACGAAACTCGAATTGTTCTTAAATCAGCTAATTCAATTGAAGAATATGAATTTGAAGATAGTAATAATGTAAATTTTAAGAATAATATTTATTTAGGTACCATCAGTAGAGTTGAGCCATCCTTACAAGCAGCTTTTGTGAATTTTGGTAGAGAGAGACATGGGTTTCTCGCTTTTAATGACATACAGTCTGACTATTACCAAATTCCATCGGAAGATAAAGAAAAATTAAGAGAAGCAGAAGAACAAATTAGAGAGCAATTAAAGAATAAGAATGATGGTGAAACGCAGGAAAATAATCTATTGGAAACAAACATTTCGCAATCTGAAAGCAATAAGTTAGAAAATGGAAATATTTTAAAAAGCGATGATAACGAAAAAAAACAGTATAGAGATGAAATAAAATCCTCATTTGGTATCAGGCGTTATAAAATTCAGGAAGTCATAAAACCGGGACAGGTAGTATTAATTCAAGTTATTAAAGATGAAAGAGGTCAAAAAGGTGCCGCTCTAACAACTTTTATTTCTTTAGCGGGGAAATATATTGTTCTTATGCCAAATACTCCAAAAGGAGGTGGAATTTCTAGAAAAATTTTTAGCTCTTCTGACAGGCAAAAAATTAGAAACATTTTAAATGAAATCAGTATACCTAGTAGTATGGGTGTGATTGTAAGAACAGCTGGGTCAAATAAGTCAAAAAATGAAATTGAAAAAGATTTTCAAAATACTTTGAAAACTTGGGATGAAATAAAAAATAGAGCTTTAGACTCAAACGCGCCTTCTTTAGTATATGAAGAGGGAGATATAATAAAAAGAACTTTAAGAGACACTTACGATAACGAAACAAAAAATGTATATATTGAAGGTAATGAAGCCTATCAAAAAGCAAAAAAATTTATGAAAGAATTAATGCCAAAAAGTGTAAAAAATATAAAAAAATATAGAGGTAAAATACCTCTTTTTCATTTTGCTAATTTAGAAAAAGAGTTAAATAATATTTTTGAACCAACAGTAAAATTAAAGTCAGGTGGTTATATCGTAATTAATCCAACTGAGGCCTTAGTTTCTATAGATATTAATTCTGGTCAATCAACAAAACAAATTAATATTGAAAAAACTGCTTTAAACACGAATTTAGAAGCCGCTGAGGAGATAGCTCATCAAATTAAGTTGAGAGACTTATCAGGATTAATAGTAATTGACTTTATTGATATGATGAACTTTTACAATAAAAAAACAGTCGAAAAAAAAATGAGGGAAAGTATTAGAAAAGATAGAGCAAGGATACAGATTGGAAGAATAAGTAATTTTGGTCTACTTGAGATGACGCGTCAAAGGCTCAGGGAGGGTTCGATAAAATGGGAAACTCAGCTTTCACTTGGATCTTTTTCTCAAAAAATTTTAAAGAAAATACAATATTTAGCATTTACTGAAAAAGTAAAAATTATAAAAGCATATATTCCAGAAAAAATTAAGATGAATATGGAAAAAAATTTATTAGACGAATTAAAATATTTTCAAAAAAAATACTCTTTCAAAATTGAGTTAATTTCAGCTGAACAACTTGTAATACCAGAATATAAGATTGAATTATTAAATAAATCTAAAAAAGTAATAAATACGTTCGAGTATATTGAAAATATTATTTTTAATAAAAAAATTAGTAGTAATAAATCGAAAGAAAAGAAAGACGCGAAAAAACAAAAGAAAGAAATAAAAAAATCAAAAACTAGTAAAAAATTGCGAACTTTGTGGGTAAGGAGAAAGAAAAAATTAAATTAAACCTTTGATAGGCGAGCTTGGAGAAGCTATATAATTTTTTTGCATCCTTCCTGCTAAATAAGAATTACGTCCTGAAATAACTGCATCTTTAAAAGCCTTCGCCATTATAATTGGTTTTTTTGCCATTGCAATGGCGCTATTAATTAATACACCATCGCAACCGAGTTCCATGGCTACTGTTGCGTCCGAGGCTGTGCCTATACCTGCATCCACAATCACTGGTACTTTTGATTGTTTTATAATTATAGAAATATTAACTTTATTTTGTAATCCTAAACCAGATCCTATGGGCGAGGCTAAAGGCATAATCGCTACAGCACCATTATCTTCTAATTTTTTTGCTAACAAAGGATCATCAGTGCAATAAACCATTACTTTGAATCCTTCTTTTGTCAAAATTTTCGTTGATTTAATTGTTTCAATCATATTTGGGTACAAAGTTTTTTTATCTCCTAATACTTCTAATTTAACCAATTTCCACCCTCCCATTTCTCTTGCGAGTCTCAAAGTTCTTAATGCATCAGATGAATTAAAACAACCGGCTGTATTCGGTAAAAAAATTATTTTTTTTGGATTTAGGTAATCTGTTAACATAGGTTTTTTTTTATCTAAAATATTTACTCTTCTAACTGCTACGGTGACCATATCTGCACCTGAGGCCTCAACAGCTTTAGCAGTTTCTTGAAAACTTTTATATTTCCCAGTCCCCACGATTAATCTAGATTTGAGTTTTTTATTAGCAACTTTAAATATATCTTTCACTAACCTCCCCCTATAAAATGCACTACCTCAACTTTATCCTTATTCTTCAAATATTTTTTTTTAAATTTGATTTTTGGAATAATTATACCATTGAGCTCGATAGCAATTTTTTTATTGATTAAGTTGTGTTTTTTAAGCAAATCTTGAATTGAAGATTTTGAATTGATTGTAATCTTTTTTCCATTTAATTGTATTTTTGCCATAATTGAGCTAATCAATGATACTAATAATTAACGATGAAGAAAATTATAATTCTTAATGGGCCAAATCTCAACCTTTTAGGTGAGAGAGAAAAAAGCCAATACGGTGATTTCACTTTAAAAGATGTTGAAAAAAGTTGTAAAGAGTTTGCTGGAAAGAATAATTTAAATATATCTTTTTTTCAGTCAAATATTGAAGGGGAGTTAGTAGAAAAAATTCAAGAATCTAGAAAAGATCAAGATGGTCTGATTATAAATGCTGGTGGATATACGCATACATCAGTTGCAATACACGATGCTTTAAAAATATTAAAGTTGCCAATTATTGAATTGCATATAAGTAATATTTATAATAGAGAAGAATTCAGGCATAAATCTCTAATTAGCAATGTTGCTAGTGGAGTAATTTGTGGTTTCGGAGCTGATGGCTATATAATGGCTCTAAATGCAATGATAAAATATTTTAAATAATGAAAATAGATAAAAAATTAATTAAAGAATTAGTTGATAATTTAAAAGAATTTGGTTTAACAGAACTTGAATATCAAGAAGGGCAAACCAAAATAAAAGTTTCTAAAGCTTCTAAGGCGATAGAACAATCAAAGGCAAGCGCTGTAGTTTCTCCTAATAAAGCTGTTTTAAATACTTCAGACACCACAGATGGAATAAGAGTCAAATCTCCAATAATAGGCACAGCCTACCTAGCGCCTGAACCAGGAGCAAAAAAATTTGTTAGTGTTGGAGATAAAGTTAAAAAAGGTCAAACTATTATGATTGTTGAAGCAATGAAAACAATGAATCATGTTCCTTCTACAAGTGATGGAGAAGTTAAAAAAGTTTTGGTTGAAGACGGTCAACCAGTTGAATTTGGTCAAACACTAGTTCTTCTCAAATAAAAAATAATGTTTAAAAAAGTTTTAATTGCTAACAGAGGTGAAATAGCTGTTAGAGTTATAAGAGCATGTAAAGAATGGGGAATACAAACCGTTGCAATCCATTCTGATGTAGATGCTGACTCTATGCATGTAAGATTAGCAGATGAAAGTGTTTGTGTTGGTTCTCATCAGCCACAGAATAGTTATTTGAATATTTCAGCTATTATGTCTGCTGTTGATCTTACTGGAGCAGAAGCTATTCATCCAGGATATGGTTTTCTATCGGAGAATTCTAAATTTTCGGAAATTGTACAAAAACACGGAATAAAATTTGTTGGACCAAGTGCTGATATCATTTCTAAAATGGGTGATAAAATTGAGGCAAAAAGAATAGCAAAAAAGTATGGGCTTCCAGTTATTGAGGGATCTGAAGGGGGCGTAAAATCTTTTGATGAAGCAAAATCTATCGCAAAAGAAATAGGATATCCAATATTAATTAAGGCTGCCGGAGGTGGTGGTGGAAAAGGTATGAAAATAGTTAATCAAGAAAACGAATTAAAAAATATGTTTCTAACTGCCAAAACAGAGGCAAAAAAATTTTTTGGAAATGATGAACTATATATTGAAAAATATTTTAAAAACCCAAGACACATAGAGGTTCAAATTATGTCAGGTAAGAATAAAACTGTTCACTTAGGTGAAAGGGATTGCTCAGTACAAAGAAGACATCAAAAACTAATTGAGGAAACTCCAAGCCCAGTTCTTACAGATGATCAAAGAAAAGAACTTTTAAAAAAAACGGTAGAAATGGTTGAAAAAATTAATTATGAGGGTGCGGGTACAGTAGAATTTATTTATGAGGACGGAAAATTTTATTTTTTAGAAATGAATACAAGAGTACAAGTTGAACATCCTGTAACTGAAGTTCAAACTGGTATTGATATTGTTAAAGAGCAATTATGGATAGCGTATACTGGAGATACAGCTTTAAAACAAAGTGACATAAATCCGAGAGGTCATTCGATTGAGTGCAGGATTAACGCTGAGAATCCAGCAATGGATTTTCAACCTAGTCCAGGTACGATAAGTGTTTGTCATCAACCCTCAGGATTTAGAACAAGAGTTGATGGATCAATATTTCAAGGATGTAAAATTACACCATATTACGACAGCTTAATCGCAAAAGTTATTTGTAAAGGTAGAAACAGGACAGAGGCTATTCAAAGGACACTTCGATCACTTGATGAATTTGTGCTTGAAGGTATTACAACAACAATTGATTTGCACAAAAAAATATTAAATCATAAAAAATTTATTAATTCAGATTTCGATACTAATTGGCTAAGTAAAGAAAAATTTTTTTAAGTATTATAACAGTTTAATAGTTGTATATCATAAATTGCATGATCAAATGGTGTTAAATTTGGATCTTCAGAAAACGTCCAACCATTAAAAATAAAGACTTTTTCATTTTCAGTCTTGCTTAAGTCTTTTACTTGCATATATGCAACATCGTTAATTCTATTATTTGCTTTGACTTTCTTACATTTCAAAATTTTAATTTCAAGAGGGCCAAAAGTTTTTGTTTCGTTTAAATTTACTAAAATTTCTGAAGATTTTGCTGTTATTTTGTCTAATCCAATTAAAATTGCGTGCGAAGATTTTAGCTTTTTGATTGTTTTTTTCTTTTGTTTGATATCTTTATCTTTTTGATTTTGAAATGAGGACTCATTTTTTTCCTCAACTTCTTCAAAGCTTGGTTTAATTTTTTCAATATTGATCAATTGTGATGTTGAAATTTCCTCGTTTCCGTATGAATTATATGTAATAAAAAAAAAAAATTTGATTAACAGAATTAAAGTTTTATTTCCAAGTTTCATATTTTTTTTGCACATTGTTTTTTCTAATTCTTATAGGTTTGTGGCTTTCTTTAGTGCCAGTTTTGTTTTCTTTGTGGTTTTTTTGCCAAATGTATTTATTTTTCTCTTTCTCAACTGGAATTTTATCAATTGTGTGATGCATCCATAGATACCAATCAGAAGTAATTTTAGTAGCTTCAATATCCTTTGAATAAATCACCCATCTTTCATTTTTTTTATTTTTATAATATTTATTACCAAATTCATCCTTACCAACATAAATCCCAGTAAATAATGTTTTAAAAAAAGTTCCTAAGGTTTGTTTATTCCACCAAGTAAAAATTATTTTAAAGCTCATTTTTGAAATTTTAAATCCACACAATTAACAATTGTATAATTATACGATAGACACTTATAGTATTTTATATATATCTTCAATATATTCGAGTCCAATTATATATGAAAAAATTCGTTGTTGAAACTTACTATACTTGTACCTTTAAGACTGTCCATACTCTTGATGATCTAAACGATAAGGAATTATCTAAAATAGATGATAGAACTGATGGCAGTGTAGAAGTTATTGATGTAAAACTAAATAATAGAAAAACAAAAAAAATCGGCGGTGAAAACAAAGATAAACCTGAAAATATAAGAATAAATAATTCAATTCCTAAAAGTATTTCTAATAAAATTGAAAAAGAAAAAAAAATATCAGCTGAGAATATGACTTCTTCTAAAGTCAAAAGTAATGCGAGATTTAAAATGCCTGATAGAAGAAAGGGATATATTCAAAAGGCTCAGATAGGTGATCATAAAGTTTATTTACACACTGGAGAATATGACGATGGAAAAATCGGAGAAATTTTTATTGATACAAACAAAGAAGGTGAACTTGTAAAAGCTATGATGAATAATTTCGCAATAGCAATTTCACTTGGTTTACAGTATGGAGTTCCTTTAGATGAGTATGTAGACGCTTTTATTGATACAAAATTTGAACCTTCAGGCAACGTAATAGGTAATGATAGGATTTTAAGTGCTTCTTCAATTTTAGATTATGTATTCAGAGAGCTTGCAATTTCTTATCTTGGAAAAGAAGAGTTAGCTCATACACCATCAATTGCTAGTTCCAAAGCTTTATCAGGGGACAACTCGGATGACAAATTTCTTAAAATAGTAAAAAATATTACCTCGAAAGGATTTGTTAGGAGTAATCTGGAGGAAAAACTCGTAGATCTATCTGACGTAAGAATTAATTTAAAAACAAAAAATTAATTTTTCTTAAGATCCAATTTTATATTCAATTCTTTAAGATGTTCCTCATCAACTCTCGAAGGTGCTTTCATCATTAAATCTTCTGCATTTTGGTTCATTGGAAACAATGTAACTTCTCTTATATTTTTTTCATCGGCCAATAGCATTACTATTCTATCAATTCCTGGTGCAATGCCTCCATGAGGGGGTGCACCATAACTTAGTGCATTTATCATACCACTAAATTTTTCATTAACTTTTTTTTCACTATATCCTGCTATTGAAAATAACTTATACATCAATTCTGGAATATGGTTTCTTATAGCCCCAGAAGATAACTCAATTCCATTACAAACTATATCGTATTGGAAAGCTTTTATATTAAGTGGTTTCTCAAAATTAATTTCTTTAATATTTCCTTGCGGCATAGAAAAAGGATTATGACTAAAAATAATTTTATTGGTTTTTTCGTCTAATTCAAACATTGGATAATCTACAATCCAACAAAAGCTATATTCATTATTGTTAATAAGATTTAAATCTGAACATATCTTATCTCTTGAAATAGACAGTATTTTTTCAAGTTCTTTTTCCTTTCCGCATGACAAAAATAAACTATCTCCAATAGATGCATTACAAATTTTCATTATTTCTTTAAGAGAGTTTTCGCTAAAAAATTTTCCAACTGGTCCTTTTGCAGTTATTTTTTCATCTTTTTCAAAAGTAAAATAAGCTAACCCTGAAGCTCCATTCTCTTTTGCCCATTTGTCAATATTATCAAAAAAACTTCTAGGTTTTTCTTTTGTATTTTTAGTTAATATAGCTTTCACATGAGAACCAGATTTTACTAGATTTTTAAATATATCAAACTTTACATCTTCTCTTGAAAAAATTTCCGTCACATCATGAATTATCAAAGGATTTCTTAAGTCTGGCTTATCTGTGCCGTATTTTTGCATAGCTTCTTTATAAGGAATTCTTGGAAACTTTGTTGATTTAATTTTTTTGTTTGAAAATTTTTTAAATACATTAGTTAATAATTTTTCTACAACTTGAAATACATCCTCTTGCTCTACAAATGACATTTCTAAGTCTAGTTGATAAAATTCTCCAGGACTCCTATCAGCTCTTGCATCTTCATCTCTAAAACACGGAGCAATTTGAAAATATTTATCGAAACCAGAAACCATGATTAGTTGCTTAAACTGTTGAGGTGCTTGGGGTAGAGCATAAAATTTACCTGGATTCAATCTACTTGGAACTAAAAAGTCTCTTGCACCTTCTGGGCTAGACGAAGTTAGAATTGGTGTTTGGAATTCTAAAAAACCTATTTTAAGCATTTCTTCTCTGATGAAAGAAATTACTTTTGATCTTAAAATGATATTATGGTGCATTTCATCTCTTCTAAGATCTAAAAATCTATACTTTAATCTAATGTCTTCTGGGTAGTCCTGTTCACCAAAAACTGGCATTGGTAATTCTTTTGCATCTGATAAAACCTCTAATGATTCAATAGCAACCTCTATTTTTCCTGTTTTTAACTCTAGATTTTCTGTTCCTTTTTCACGCTTAATTACTTTACCCGAAACCTTCAAAACAGATTCGGGCTTGATTTTTTCTAAAATAGAAAAAAACTTATTATTATTTTCAATTACACATTGTGTTAAACCATAGTGGTCTCGAAGATCTACAAATAGAAGATTTCCATGGTCTCTTTTTCTATGAAGCCATCCAGATAATGTAATTGTTTTATCAATATTACTCTCATCTAGTTCGGAACAATTATGAGTTCTGTATTTATTCATTTATTTAATACTTTTTTTATTAAATTAATATTTATTGATTTTCCAGAAGATAACGACAAATCGTCGATATCTTTAAGAAATTTGAATATTTTATCATAAGATCGGTCTACATTTTTAATAATATAATCTGATATTTTTGGATTTAGATTGATTTGTTTATCAGAAAAAGATTTTGAGATTATAACTTGTAACAGTTCATCGGTAGGTAAATCTATCCCAATGTAAAGAAAGCTATTCATCCTAGATTTTAAATCTTTTAATTTAAAGTCAATTTCTTTTAAAGACTTTACGCTATTAATTAAAACAAAATTCTCTAATTGTTTTGAATGGTTAAGTATTGAATATAATAATTTTTCATCAATGTTGTTTTCAAAATTATCAATAATTAAGCAATCTAAATTGTTTAGATTCGAAATTGTATTATCGTTAACTTTGACCGCTTCAACAATTTGTATTCTACTGATTCTTTTTTCAAGGATCTTTGATAAATGAGTTTTTCCTGAGCCAGGAACACCAAAAATATTTAACCATTTTTCGTTCCATTTAGGCCAGCTTTCGATAAGTTTGTATGCTGAAAAGTTATTGCTTGAGACATAAAAATCTTGCTCAAAATATTTAGTTTTAAAAGGAAATTTAAAAATTAATTGACTCATTTAATAATTTTAATACTCCATTCATCATTTTTTTGCTTTAAAATAATTTTTTCTCTTTTTAATTCATTTTTAATTTTTTCTAATTTTCCTAAGTACTTAATTTTAAGGAAAACATATTCACTGTTAAATTCTTGAACATATAAATTATCAACTAAATCAATATTATTTAATCTTTTGTTCAATTCAGCCAAATTATTATTTTTATCTATAATCAATTTTATATTCAAAAAAGACGGTGTTTTAATATCAATCAAATTTTGTGATTTTACTAAGTCAACTATTTCATTCCTGGTTCTCCGAATTATTTCTCTGTAATTTTTTTCTTTTTTTTGAAAATTGTTTTTTAACAATAAATTTTTATTTATTTTTTTTCCTGAAATATTTGCCCTTAAAAAGACTTTTTCTATACTGCCTTTTTTATCTTCAATTAGTATTAATGCTTGATTTTTCTTTGAATATTCTAAAAACAAGCTATTAATTTCCATATCCAATAAATTATTTTTATTTAAATTTATTTTTTGTATAATTTCTATATTCTCAAATGGTAAGATAAATTCAACCAAATCATTTTCTTCAAAGTCATTCCATTTGTCATAAAAAAAATTTTGATTAAATATAAAATATTGATCATTTGAACTAAGAACTGGAAGAAGGTAAAATTCCTTATCGGTTACTTCGGAGTAAGAAATATTTTTTTCATAAAATAGATTATGTAACTTATCTTTATCAAAAAAAATATTTAAAATTACTGTATCTTCATTTTTAGTATTGTCTTCATTTGAAATTACTTGATAATACGAGACCAACTCCTTAATTTTTTCAAAATCCATATTTGAAATTTTTTCTTTATCCTCAATTAATAGAATTCTATCGATTAGCTTTTTGTAAGCTTTGTTTATAGCTTGATTAACAATATCTGTGTTTGAAGTATTTGTTTTCTTAGTAATCTTAATATTATTAACATTAAATATACTACCTTCAGATAAAACATTTCCAGTTTTAATAAAAATAACTAAGATAAGAATTATAAATTTATAAAGTTTCATAAAAAATAAATATCATTTTTATAAATGAAAAAAATACAAAATAATTACAAAAAAAGTGGCGTAGATATTTCATTAGCAAATAAATTGGTAAAGCACATATCTTTAGTATCAAAAAAAGATGTCAAAAAAACGAAAAACTCTTTAGACAAAGATGTAATTGGGGGATTTGGTTCTTTATTTGATATAAGTAAATTAAATGTTAAAGACCCTGTAATTGTTTCATGTACCGATGGGGTTGGTACAAAGATAGAATTAGCGAATAAATTTAAAAATTTGATACTATTGGTATAGACCTAGTTGCAATGTGTATAAACGACTTGATCGTCCAAGGAGCAAAACCATTATTTTTTCTAGACTACATAGCAACAGGTAAATTAGATTTAAATAAAACCAAAAAGATTTTAAAAGGAATTTTTGAAGGATGTAGATTGTCAAATTGTAAACTTATTGGGGGTGAAACTGCTGAAATGCCTGGCACATACTCTAATGATAAATTTGATATTGCTGGGTTTAGTGTTGGGATAGTTTCAAAGAAAAAAATTTTAAGTGAAAAAAAAGTTAGATCTGGAGATGTAGTTTTAGCTATACCCTCTAGTGGGTTACATTCTAATGGATTTTCTTTAGTAAGATCAATTTTGAAATCTAATAGAATTCCATTAAATTTAAGGAAAGAATTATTGAGGCCAACAAAAATTTATTCAAAAGAAATTTTAAAATTAGTAGATAAAAATTTAATCCATTCAGCTGCACATATTACGGGTGGTGGGCTTATAGAAAATTTAATGAGATCAATACCTAAAAATTTATCAACAAACATTGATCTCTCTAAGATCAAGATTAAGAGAATCTTTAAATGGCTTAAAAATAAAAATATTTCTGATAATGAAATGTTAAATACATTTAATTGTGGTGTAGGTTTTTGTATCATTTCTCCAAAAAAAAATGTTACTAAAATTAAAAATACTTTTGATAAAAAATTTAAGCCTTATGAAATTGGTTTTATTTCTAAAGAGAAAGTCAGAATTAAAATAAGTAATTCATTAAAATGGTGAAAAAAAATGCATGTATTTTTATATCTGGTAAAGGCTCAAATCTTGAGAATTTGATAAAAAAATCGAGAGAATATAGTTTCCCAGTTAACATAAAGCTTGTAATCTCAAATAATAAAATTGCTCAGGGGATTAACTTCGCAAGAATAAATTCAATACCATTCTTAATTGTAAATACAAAAAAAAGGGGTTTTGAAAATTTGATTTTGAAGATTATTAAAAAGAATAAAATTTCATTAATTTGTTTAGCTGGTTATATGAAAATAATATCAGAAAAATTCATAAGAGAATTTGGAAAACAAATAATCAATATTCATCCGTCGTTGTTGCCTAAGTATAAAGGTTTAGATACATATAATAAAATACTAAAGAATAAGGAAAAAAAAACAGGCTGCACAATACATTTTGTTAATAAGCAATTAGATGGTGGAAAAATAATAAACAAGAAATTTTTTTTTTTAAATAAAAATGAAAGTTTGGAAACTCTTAAAATAAAGACTCAAAAATTGGAGCGCTTAGCTTATCCGGAGGCAATAATTAAGTTGTATAGAGATCGTTAGTTTTTAAAAAAAAAATTAATTTCTTTTTTTGCGTTTTCATTTGAGTCAGAGCCATGTACAGAATTTTTATCAATTGAAATTCCATAAAGACTCCTGATCGTGTTTTCCTCTGCTTTTTTTGGGTCTGTTGCTCCCATTAACTTTCTATTCTGTAATATGGCATTTTCACCCTCTAAAATCATAGCAACTATTGGGCCAGAAGATAAATAAGAACATAAATGTTCATAAAATGGTTTTGATTGATGAACTTTATAAAACTCTGCAGCTTCTTCTTTGGAAATTTGAATTTTTTTTGACTCTTTAATCTTCAAATTATTTGAAGTAAATATTTTTTTAATTTCATCTACAAGGTTTCTTTCAACTGCATCTGGCTTAATGATTGATAATGTTTGTTCCTGGTTACTCATAATTTTCCTCGATTAATTCATTAAGTAATCTCACCCCAAAACCAGTGGCTCCTCCAGAATTTAAAGCACCTCCATATTTTGAAAAAGCCATACCAGCAATGTCTAAATGAGCCCAAGGAGTTTTATTTAAAATAAATCTTTGAAGAAATTGCGCAGCTGTTGTTGATCCTGCGCCTCCAACATAATTTATATTTTGCATATCTGCATTTTTTGAATTCATAAGTTTATCGTAATTTTTGTGCAATGGCATTCGCCAAACTTTTTCGTCAACTTTTTCACCAGCATTAAAAATTTTTTTTGACAAATCATCATTATTTGAAAATAGTCCAGCGTACTCTGAACCAAGAGAAACTATAATTGCTCCTGTTAGGGTAGCTAAATCTATTATAAATTTTGGTTTGTATTTTTTTTCAGTAAAAGTAATTGCGTCGGCTAATACTAATCGTCCCTCTGCATCGGTATTTAACACCTCTATAGTTTTACCGCTAAAAGATTTTACAATATCCCCAGGTCTTTGTGCATTACCACTGACCATGTTCTCAACAAGACCGACAACTCCTATAGCATTTACTTTTGCTTTTCTAATAGCCAAACTTTTCATTAATCCAACAACAGCAGCGGAACCTGCCATATCGTATGTCATATCCTCCATGAATTTAGCTGGTTTCAAGGAGTAACCACCAGTATCGAAACAAACTCCCTTTCCTACAAATGCTAATGGACTCGAATTATTTTTAGCACCATTCCACTCCATTGTTAC
>CACBIC010000002.1 GCA_902539235.1 uncultured Pelagibacteraceae bacterium
ACACCTTCAACACCAAGCTCAGCATTTAAGATAGGAGAAAAAACTAATGATCCAGTATCAATGTATCTAAATGATATTTTTACTGTGCCTGTGAATTTAGCTGGATTACCAGCCTTATCTCTACCTGCTGGATTGGACCAAAAAGGTTATCCACTTGGGTTACAATTGATAGGTAAAGCTTTAGATGAACAAAAAATTCTTAATATTGGTTATGCATTTGAAAAAAATTGTGGTTATAAAAATGAAGTAAAAAAGTGGTGGTCATGAGCAAAGAAAAATTTGATTATTTTATTAATGGTGAGAAAGGTAAGTACGAAGTAGTTATAGGTTTAGAAGTTCATGCTCAAGTCCTTTCTAATTCAAAACTTTTTTCAGGCTCCTCAACTAAATTTGGCGCTGATCCTAATAAACAAGTAAGTTTAATTGACTCTGCTTTTCCCGGAATGCTACCAGTTATCAATGAGGAGTGTGTGAAACAAGCTGTAAGAACAGGCTTAGGTTTAAATGCAAAAATAAATAATTATTCAGTTTTTGACAGAAAAAATTATTTTTATGCAGATCTTCCACAAGGCTACCAGATCTCCCAGTATAAAAATCCTATTGTTGGTGAAGGAAAGGTTTTATTAGATATGCCTTATGGGTCAAAAGAAATAGGTATTGAAAGACTTCATTTAGAACAGGATGCAGGTAAAAGTATCCATGATATGGATCCCTCAAGTACTTACGTTGATTTAAATCGTTCTGGAATTGCTTTAATGGAAATCGTTAGCAAACCTGATCTTCGTTCTCCCGATGAAGTAAATGCATACATAAAAAAATTAAGAAGCATTATGAGATACTTGGGCACATGCGATGGTAACATGCAAGAAGGCTCATTAAGAGCAGATGTAAACGTATCAGTAAGAAGGGTGGGTGATAAAAAATTTGGCACGAGATGTGAAATCAAAAATGTAAATTCAATTAAATTTATGCAAATGGCAATAGAATATGAGGCTAATAGACAGGTTGAGTTGCTAGAGGAAGGAAAACAAATAGATCAAGAGACAAGATTGTTTGATACAAAAAAAAATGAAACAAGATCAATGAGATCAAAAGAAGATGCTCACGACTATAGATACTTTCCAGATCCTGATCTTTTACCATTAAAACTTGAACAAAAGTTAATTGAAGATTTAAAAAAATCTTTGCCTGAGTTGCCAGATAATAAGAAGGTAAGATTTATTCAAGAATATGGTCTTAACTCATATGAAGCAAACGTATTAGTTTCTGAAAAAGAAATCTCTGATTATTATGAGGAAGTTGCAAAATTATCTGATAAAAAACTTGCGGCTACATGGATGATGGGTGATTTGTTTGCGATGTTAAACGATAAGGGCCTTGATATTTCTAACTCACCAATTTCTGCAAAAAATTTTGCTGAGTTAGTACAATCAATTAAATCTGGAGAGATTTCAGGAAGAATAGCAAAAGAAGTTTTTGAAATTATGGTTGAGAGTGGTGATAATCCAAAAAAAATTATAGAGTCAAAAGGGATGAAACAACAAAGCGATCCTAAAGAATTGGAAAAAATGATTAATGAAATACTATCAAAAAATAAAGATAAAGTTGATCAATATAAAGCTGGAAAAGAAAAATTATTTGGTTTTTTTGTTGGACAAGTTATGAAATTATCTGGCGGGAAAGCAAACCCTCAATTGACAAATGAAATTCTAAAAAAGCTTTTAAAAGGCTAATTATGCCTAAAAAATTAGATTTAACCGAAAATCTTGAAAAATACATTATTGATCATTCAGAAGCTTTAACTGATGTTCAGAAACAGATAATCCAATATAATATAAGTCTCGGTGATCAACAGAGATTACAGATTTCAGTTTCCCAAGCACAATTTTTACAAACATTAATTAAGATTTCTAATATCAAAAAAATTTTAGAAGTAGGAAGTTTCACGGGTTTTAGCGCCTTATCTATGGCTTTAGCCCTTCCATCTGATGGTCTACTAATTAGTTTAGATAAAAATTCTGAATTTAGTATGAAAGCACAATATTTTTATGAAAAAGCGAATGAAAAAAAAATAAAGCAAATTATCAAACCTGCTATTGAGAGCTTAAAAGAATTAAAAGACTCAAGTCAAAAATTTGATTTGATTTTTATAGATGCTGATAAGGAAAATTACCTTAAATACTATGAAACATGTATAGATCTTGTTAATAAAAATGGTCTTATTATTATAGATAATGTTTTATGGCACGGAGAAGTAATAGACAATACGAAAAATGATAAATTTACAAATATTATAAGAGAGTTTAACACACATATTAAGAAAGATAGCAGAATTATAAAAAATATTATTCCAATAGGTGACGGACTCACAATTTGTATTAAAAGATAATGTATACAATTTTTGGTTTTTATAAGTTTAAAAAGATAAAATTTCTGAAAAAATATAAATCTTTTTTGCAAAAAGAAATTTCTAAAAACAATGTTAGGGGCACAATAATTTTATCAGCAGAGGGTATAAATGGAACAATTGCAGGTAAAAAAGATAATATAAGCAAAATAATAAAGATTATAAAAAGAAAATTTCGGTTGAAGGATTTTGATAGTAAGAATATGTCTCATAGTCATTTTCAACCGTTTCACAAGGGTAAAATAAAAATTAAAAATGAAGTCGTTCCATTAGGTTTAAAAATAAACCCAAATAATAAAAAACTTAATAGATATGTTTCTGGAAAATCATGGAATAAACTTATTTCAAATAAAGAAACTTTAGTTATAGATGCTAGAAAACCATTTGAATATGATGTGGGCACCTTTAAAAATTCTATAAATCCAAATATTCAAAATTTTAGAGATTTCCCAAAATTTTTGAAAAAAATTGATAAAAGCAAACCTGTAGCAATGTTTTGTACTGGAGGAATTAGGTGTGAAAAGGCTTCTATATTTTTAACAAGAAAAGGTTTTAAAAATGTTTTTCAGTTAAAAGGAGGAATACTAAATTATTTAAACAAAACTGAAAAAAAAGATAGCTTGTGGCAGGGAGAGTGTTTTGTTTTTGATAATAGGGTATCTCTTAAACATAAATTAAAACAAGGAACTTATTCTGTATGCAGTGGATGTCGAATGCCTTTTTCAATAAAAGATAAAAAATCTTACAAATATGAAGAAGGTGTTTCATGCCCAAGGTGTTATGACACACTCTCTAATTCACAAAAAACAAGATTTCGTATGAGGCAAAATCAAATTAATCTTGCTAAAAAAGCTGGAAGAAAGCATAAGTTTCAAAAGGAATTTTAATTATGGATTTGACTAAAGGTTCAATTTGGCAACTACTAAGAAAAGTTACTATACCTGCAAGTACAGGATCGCTCTTTCAAACTTTTTATAATCTTGTCGATACTTATTTTGCCGGAAGAATTTCACCAGAAGCGTTAGCTGCAATTGCAAAATCATGGCCAATTTACTTTATAGCAATAGCTGTGGCGGTTGGTATTGGAGCCGGAACTACAGCTCTCATCAGTAATTCAATTGGAGCCAAAGAGGAGAGGAAAGCATCAATGTATGTTGCTCAGTCAATAGTATTAGCAATTGTAATTTCAATTTTCGTAACTTTATTTGGCTTAAATTTTTCTGATGAACTTTTAAGGATTATGGGCTCTACTGAAGAAAGTATAATTTTAACACGTGAATACTTAGATATTATTTTTTTTGGTGCTATCATTGTATTAGTTCAATTATCTTTGAATGGAACTTTAAATGCTCAAGGCGATACCAAAAGTTATAGGAATGTTTTAATTTTTACCTTTTTCTTAAATATTTTTTTAAATCCTTTATTTATTTTTGGCTATGGGTTCATACCAGCATTTGGAATTGCTGGTTTAGCAATCGCTACTCTAGTTTCCCAGTGTATTGGTTTAATTTACTTAGCCAATAAAGTTTATTGCTGTAAACTAAAAAAATTCCTTTATTTAGAATGTTTCAAACCAAAAATTGATTATTTAAGTTTGCTCTTTAAGCAATCAGTGCCAATAATGTTTACTATGTTGATGATAATGTTTGGAGTATTCAATATTTTCTATTTTGTTGGTCAGTTTGGAGAATTAGCTACAGCGGGTTATGGCACTGCTGTAAGAATTGAACAAGTTTTATTGTTGCCAGTCATAGGTTTAAATACCGCTGTTTTGTCTATTGCTGGTCAAAATTTCGGGGCAAAAATGTATTTTAGAGTGAAAGAGGTATATGGAAAAGCTTTGATGTTTGGCTCTGGATTTATGGTATTAGCGGGTATATTCGTTTACTTAACCTCAGAAATTATAATTTCTTTTTTCACTAATGATTTAGAAGTCATCCGCAGAGGGGCACTTTACTTGCAGGTAGCAGCTTTAATTGGACCAGTTTATCCGGTTTTCTTTATTACATCTGCTTTATTTCAAGCACTCAAAAGACCTATTTATAGTTTGTATATGACAATACTTAGATTAACATTAATACCATTTATGTCGTTATGGTACGTCATAAATATTAAAAATGGTGAATATCAAGATATTTTCTATACGATTTTAGTAACTAATTGGATGATGGGATTAGTTGTATTAACTTTTGTGCCATTCTTTTTAAAGAGAGTATTTAGGATCTCTTTGAAAAAATTACTTGTATTCTAGTTTATTTTCCAATTTTCTTACAAAATAAGATACTACTAGGATTAGTACTAAGTACTCTAGAATTAAAAAAGTATAAATTTCCAAAGGCCTATAGGTAGTGGTGACTAGCTCATTGGCTTTTCTTGTTAAATCTCCTATACCTATAATTGATACCAGAGAAGACATTTTCAAAACATAAACAAATTGATTTCCCATAGCTGGTAACACTACTTTTATCGCTTGTGGAAGAATCACAAGTCTCATTTTTCGCCAAAAATCCATTCCGAGTGACTCAGAGACTTCGTGTTGACCTTTCGGAATAGAATTAATCCCAGCTCTAAAAATTTCTGCTTGAAACGCACTCTCACTAATGGTCAATGCTATTATTCCAGAAACAAATGGCGAGAAACTTACTCCAATCATGATTGGAAGGCCATAATAAATCCAAAGAATTAAAACTAATAAAGGGATGGCTCTAACAATTTCTACATATGTTATGTTAAAATATGTTAAAAATTTATTATTTGATAATGAAGGTAGAGCAACTATCAAACCAATAATCATTGCTAAAATTATTGAAACTACTGAAATATAAATAGTAGTTGTAATTCCGCTAATTAAAAATTTTAGATTGGTTAAACCATCTATATTTTCTGGACTTAGAATATACCAACCCCATTCATAGTTTGAACTACATCCTTGAAGTAAAAATAGAACAGAAATTATTTTTAAAAATTTCACAAATTCACTATATTTGTAAATGGAAGGTATTGAAACTTAAATTACAAGCTTTTTAGATCGTACTTAGCTAGTAACGTTTTAAAAAATCCAGATGATTGTTTTTTCTTAATCCAATTGCTGACGTATTCATTCCAAACTTTGTCTCCTTTTGGAACCATCATCGCTAAAAATGCTGGATTTTTTCCTCCATCAGGAACTATGGCCAATTGAGGATATTTAATAACTAATTTGTTTGCTTCTGTCGAGCTTGTGATATTTCCATCAGCTCTTCCTGCTAAAACTTCTTGGAAATCTCTTGCAGGAGCTTCAACCGATTGAAGTTTTGATTTTGGAAAAAATTCTTTCGCTTTTTCCTCTTGAGATGTACCTAACGTTGTAGCTATTGTAACATTACTACTGTTCAAAGATTCCCAAGTTGAAAACTTTTTTAAATTCTTTTTTAAAACAAGTGGGACAGTTGCATACTTGTAATACGTAGCGGTAAACCCAGCTACTTCTGCTCTTTTTGGTGTTTTGGTTACACTTGTCGATATATCGTATCTATCAGCTGTTATTCCTGCAACAATAGTTTTCCACTCTGCAGGCACAAATTTCACTTTCACGCCTAAATCTTTAGCTAGCTCATTCATCACATCAATATCAAATCCTTTGTACTTGTTAGTTTTTGGATCTTTCATTGACATTGGATCCCAGTCTCCTGTTGTGCCAACTCTTAACTCTCCACTTTTTTTGATTGAGTCTAGTTTAGATGCTGCTTGAGCACTTGTTGTTAGAAGTAATACTAATAATATTGAAAAAATTTTTTTAATCACATTATGTTATTAGCTAATCTCTCTCTTTTTTTCGATTTGCAATTTGACCCACTTTAATAATCTTTTGAAAAGGGGTTGACTGAAAGGCAGTTTATCAGCTATAAAGAACAAAACAAGAACATTTATGAAGTTAACAATACCTTATTATTTACACAAAGTAGGAGCTGGCTTTCCTTCTCCAGCAACCGATTACATTGAAGATGATATAGATTTAAACTCTCATCTAATAACAAATGCACCAGCTACTTTCATTATAAGAGTGCAGGGCAAATCTATGACTAATGTCGGTATATATGATGGAGATCTATTAATAGTGGATAAAAGCTTAAATCCAAAAAATTTCTCCACTGTTATAGCAAATATCAACGAAGAACTTGTAGTCAAAACTCTGATTAAAAGTAAGGGTAACAATTACTTAACATCAGGCTCAAAAAACACATCAGATCGAATTAATTTAACAGATAATCCAGAAATAATAATTTGGGGAGTAGTAACATATGTCATACACAAACAGCAGTAGAAAAAAAGTTGCATTAATTGACTGTAATTCATTTTATGTTTCTTGCGAAAGATTATTTAATCCTAAAATACAAAATGTACCAGTCGTAGTGCTATCTAATAATGATGGATGTGTAATATCAAGATCTACTGAAGCAAAAAAACTTGGAATAAGAATGGGAGAACCATATTTTAAAGTTAAAGATTTAGTTAAAAAGAACAACGTTCAGATATTTTCTTCAAACTACGCACTATATGGAGACCTTTCTAGACGAGTGATGAAAGTTTTAAAAGGTTTTACTGATAAAATTGAAATCTATTCTATAGACGAAGCATTTTTAGATTTATCGCATATCAAAGAAGAACAAGTTGAAGAATATGGAAAACAAATAAGAGAAAGAGTTTTAAAATGGACAGGAATACCAACGAGTGTAGGAATTTCAAATACAAAAACTTTAAGCAAAGTTGCAAATCATATAGCTAAAAAAAATAAAGCAGGAGTAATATTTTTAAAAGAAAATATTGATAATATACTAAAAGATTTTGATATTGCTGACGTATGGGGTGTCGGAAGACAGTTATCAAAGTTATATATTAAAAATGGAATAGACAATGCTTATAAGCTAAAAAATATTTCAAACACATGGGTTAAGAAAAGTACAAATGTTTTGGGTGCAAAAACAGTAATGGAGTTAAGAGGAATTCCTTGTATAGATTTAGAAACTGAGGAAACAAGAAGAAAAAGCTGTTGCGTATCAAGATCGTTTGGCAAAAAAGTAGAGAGTTTAGATAAATTAAAAGAGTCTATAACTACTCATTGTTTAAATGCGGCGGAAAAAATAAGAACAGATAAACAAACTACCAGAGCAGTTACTATATTTATAAGAACAAGTCCATTTGATAAAAATAGAAAATACTATTCAAATTCTATTACTATTGAATTGCCGGTGGCGACCAATAACAGCATTGAACTTGTAAAAACTGCAATTAGTGGACTGAGAAAGATTTATAAATATGGTTATTTCTACCAAAAAGCTGGAGTCATTTTATCTAAGCTTAGAGACGCTTCTGAGAAAGAACTAAATTTATTAGCACCAATTTTAGAGAAAAAATCTCAACCATTAATGAGAGCAATTGATTTTACCAATGCAAAATATGGTCGAAATGCAATCAGTATAGCTCAAGCTGGTATAAGTAACGATTGGAAAATGAGAAGAGAACATTCATCAAGAATAGATACAGCTTCATTTGACTTCTTGCCTAAAATAAATATATAATTTGTATCAGGGGTGTCATAAAGGCTGAGATCATACCCAAAGAACCTGACCGGTAATTCAGTGAGGGACAAATGAAAGATATATACCTATCAACACAAACAACACTAATTGTTACTCTAGTGGTAGGATTTTTTTTTATCGCTTTAGGCTATATAAATTTAAAAAAGATTTCAGATAATAAGAGCCACATAATTGGTGACAGAAATGAGAATATTTTTTCATTAACAACGAGTTTATCAGCATCTGCTCTGGGAGCTTGGATATTATTTGGACCAGCTTCAGCTGCTACCTGGGGAGGAATAGGGGCAGTAATTGGATATGCCATAGGTACGGCTGCACCTATGTTATTTTTATTAAATTTCGGACCAAAAATAAGGAGAGAATTTCCAAACGGGATGTCTTTAACTGAGTTTGTAAAAAGAAGATTTGGTACTGGAATTTTAAAGATAATATTAATCTTAATTCTGTTTTATTTAACAATTTTCTTGATAGCCGAAGTGACAGCAATTGCTTTTTTATTAAATTTAATCTCAAAAACACCTTTATGGATAACATCTGGATTAACTTTAATTGTATGTCTTTTGTATATATTAAGAGGTGGATTTAAGCTTTCAATTATTACTGATAAATATCAATTTATAATAGTCTTAATCATAATATTCTTTTCTATATTTTTAATTTTAGGAAACCTAGAAATAAGCAGTTATGAGTTGATCAAAAAAAATTCTGCAAAACTTATAAGTAAAAATTATATTCCAAATTATACTGCTGGTCTGACATTTTTTATTGCTGTAGCAGCAACAAATTTATTTCATCAGGGTAATTGGCAACGTGTATTTGCTGCAAAAAATAATATTATCTTAAAAAAAAGTTTAATTTACTCATCAATTATTTCTTTTTTGATTGTTTTATGGATGGGCTACACAGGTCTTATATCTTTTTCACTCGATCCCAAAATAAAACCTGATTTAGCTTTTTTTAAAATAATGTTAATTAATGATAATGTTTTAGTAATTGTTTCTATTTTAATTTTAGCCCTAGCTTTAACATTAAGTACAATAGATACATTAATAAATGCTATTTCAAGCCTAATAATTGTTGACGGAAAAGAAATAAATAAATTTTTAAGCGGCAAAGAAATAAAAGACAAATGCAATAAATTAATTTTGTTTTTATGCGTGATTGTTTTTATTTTTGCTTCTAAGGGTTACAGTATATTATATTTATTCTTATTTGCAGACCTATTATGTTGTGCTGCAGTTGTAACAATATTCTATGGTTTTTTTAAGAAAAAAATTAATACAAGATTATCTTTGGTATCAATTATTCTTGGTTTAAGCTCAGGTTTATTATTTTTTCCAAGTCAGAATTTTCAATCAAGTCTTTTAGTAGGTAATATTATGTCTATAGAAAATTTTAGTCCGATTATCACATCAAACTTACTATTTATTTCATTTATTGTAGCTTTAATTGCACCACTTGTAGTAATTACGTCTTACTCTTTACGTAACTCATTAAGATAAATTGATACAGCTATCCAGATTATTACAAAACCAAAAAACTTTTCTAATGTTAAAATTTCACCAAAATAAGTCACTCCCAAAAGAAATTGTGATGTTGGAGTTAAAAATAAAATCATACTAGCTGGACCAATACCAATAATTTTAAAACCTAAAGTGTAAAAAAAGAGAGGTACTAAAGTCATAAAACCAGACCAAAATAAATAAAAAGATAACAGAGGTGTCTTATATGAAAAAATATTTAAGTTTAAATTTATTAAATAAATAAACAATACAATTGCTATAGGAGAAATGAGCAATGTTTCAATTAGCAGACCAATATCTGATGAAACTTTAATTTTTTTTCTTATTAATCCGTAAAAACTAAAAGTTATTGCTACAGTTAAACCAATCCAAGGTAACTCACCTAATTTTAGCAAAAAGTAGAATAATGAAATTACAACTAAGATTATAGCTATTAGTTGATTTTTATTAAGTTTTTCTCCCAAAAATATTCTTCCTAAAAAGACGCTTATTATTGGATAGATATAATATCCCAAACTTGAGTCTAATAATTTATTTACACTTACAGCATAAAGCCATGTTCCCCAATTTATACTTACTAATAAACCTGACAAAAAAAGTAATAATTGGTTTTTTCTTTTTTTGAAAATTTTAATAAATTCTGGCCATTTTTTATAAAAACTTGTTGTAAAAATTAAAAGAACTGCGGTCCAAATAGTCCTGTGAACAGTTAATTCAATAAATGAAGCAAAAGACACAAATTTGAAAAAAATCGTCCCAACGACACCCCACCAAAGAGATGCAAAAGCGGCATAAAAAATTCCTGATAATTGTTTTTGTTGCATTACAAATTTGGTGCAATATAAGTTAATTTTCTTTATAAAGATACGTAAAGCTTGTGGTGAGATGGGTGAGTTGGTTTAAACCAGGAGTTTGCTAAACTTCCGTAGTATTTAACTATGCTACCGAGGGTTCGAATCCCTCTCTCACCGCCATTTAGTTAAAATAACTATCTATTTGAACAGGCTCTTTTCTCAAAATGTATTTATAAACATTTATATTTTCCAAAACACGTTGGACATAATTTCTAGTTTCCTCAAATCTTATTTGCTCTATCCAATTGATATATGAAATTTGCCCTTTAGATGGGTCTCCATTTACTCTTCTCCAGGTTTTTACTCTGTTAGGACCTGCGTTATAAGCTGCTATGGCAAAAGGGAATACACCACTGTAGTCTTCTAAAAGACCATTAAAATAATATGAGCCAAGTTTTATATTGTATTCTGGATCTTGAGTAAGTCTACTAACACTGTAAGGAAGTTTTGCTTGTTTAGCTACAATTTTTGCTGTGTATTTCATCAATTGCATCATTCCTCTAGCTCCAGCCCAACTATTAGCTTTTCTATCAAATTCACTCTCCTGTCTTATAATTGCAAGAACTATTTCTTGTTTTGGCATTTCTCTCTTATTTACTATTTTGGGTGTAGCAATAACTGGGTAGTTATATTTATTATAAAATCTTTTTTCATAAGATGCTTTTTTTGAAATTTGAATAGCAAAATCATATCTTTCTACCATAGTCGATAGCTCAGCAGCTAAAACTTCACTTCCTTTTTCTATATTTAATTGAGCTAAATGTTTCAAAATATCTTTCGCATATTGGCTTGCATCTAATTCATGTAAAAGTATTACATGTTTAATTAATTTGTTTTTTTTAAATTCTTTTTCAAATTCTTTATCAAAAAAACTTTCATCTTTTAATTCAAAGTTTCCGCCTGGATTTATTTTATTAAAAGCTAATTGTCCGTAATAAGTCATTGGGTATTTAGCAGCTTCTGCATAATATTTATTTGCTACATCTATTTCGTTTAAACTTGAATAAGACTCTCCCAACCAAAAAGCTCCTCTTGCTAAACTAATAGGGTATCCAACATTATTATAAAAATTTTGAAAATGGCTAATTGCATACTCTGGAGATTTAAGAAATGTTAAAGCAATCCAACCAGAAAGCCATTCGGCCTCGGCAAATGATGGCCCTGATGATAATGAGTGCTCACTTGAAATTTTATAAGCTGTCTTATATCTTTTTTTATATATAAGGCTTCTTGTAACACTTTCCCTTTGTTCCCACCATTTATCAGGTCTTACCATTTGAGTTTCTGTTTTATTTGCATTTTGATATAAAATTTCAAGGGATCCATCTAATCTACCTCTACGATTTCGCCACCTAAGCCTGTCAAATTCCAAACCAGGATCTTTTTTTAGATACTGAGGAACTTTAGCAATAGCGTTATCAACACCATAAGAGTTACTCATTAATATTTGTCTAGCATTATATAAAGTTCTTTGATCTGTAGGCAAATATTTTAACATTCTTTTAAGATCCCAATATTTTCTTTCCCAAGCTAAATAATCGGCTCTTGCGATATGATCTTCAGAGGTTAAAAACTTTTTGAATTTTGCTCTATAGTATCCTAAATCGTTTTTTCTTATTTCAGCAGTTCTCCAGCCTTCTTTTATTAATTTTTTTACCTCATCTAATTTGCCTTGCTCTAGATAAGCCTCAGCTAACTTAATCTTACCTAATCCACCTAAAGGAGGATATTTTTCAAACCAATTAATGATAGAAGTAGGAGAGTTATTTCTTAAGTAAATTTTTTCCTCAGCAAGATATCTTATTCTATTAATTCTTGGATAATAATCATTTTGTTCAATAAATTTTTTGTATTCGCTGAAAGAAGCACCATTTCTAGTAGTTTTAAGATGCATCCATGTAATAAGTTTTCTGAATTCACTATCTTTTACTTTCTGAGCACTTTTTAAAGCGCTATTCCATTTTTTTTCTTTAATAAATTTTATTGTTTCTTTTGCCTTTTCAAAATCTTTTTTATTAAGAACTTTAGAAGATGCCACTTCTTTTGAAGAAACCTTATAAGTAATTGGCTTTTTTTTTGGAAAAACAAAAACTGAAGAAATTATTTTTTCAGTTGATTTTGTTTCTTGTTTTTCAACCAATGTTTTTTCTACTTTTTGAGCGCTTTTCTCAGTATTTTTATTTTCAATCCTAGGCTTTGGAACCGGTAAATTTTTAATAATTACTTCTTTTATTTGTTTTTCAGAATTTTTAAAAATTGATGGTTTTTTTTGAGGAAGTAAGAAATTATTTTCTGAATTAACCTCATTAATATTCAAAAAAGTTAATAAAAATACTAGACTAATTAATCTATTAAGCATAAATTCAAGGATAATTACCTTATAATGTCTTATGCTTAAAGGATCAATTGTTGCGTTAATTACCCCATTTAAAAATGACAGTCTTGATGAAGACACCTATAGAAGATTAATTGATTATCACTTAAAAAACGGCACTAACGGAGTAGTTCCTGGTGGCACCACAGGAGAGTCACCCACTTTATCTCATAGTGAACATAAAAAAATTATTCAAATTGCCGTTGAAGAGTGTAAAGGTAAAATACCCATAATTGCTGGAACAGGCTCAAATTCAACAGATGAAGCTATTGAGTTGTCTAGATATGCTGAGAAGGCTGGATCTGATGCTCTATTAGTTGTTACGCCATATTATAATAAACCAACACAAGAAGGATTATACCAACATTACAAAAAAATTAATGATAATGTTGGGATACCAATTATAATTTATAATATACCCTCAAGATCAGTAATAGACATGTCTGTTGAGACAATGTCAAAATTATATGAATTAAAAAATATAGTTGGCGTTAAAGATGCCACTGGAGATTTAAAAAGAGTAGACTCACAATTAAAGTCAATGGGGAAAGAATTTATACAATTAACTGGTAATGATGATAACGCACTAGAATTTAATAAACGGGGCGGGGTAGGTGCAATCGGTGTTACTGCAAATATTGCAGCCAAACTATCTTCTGATTTTCAAAAAGCGTGTAAAAAAGATATGGACGAAGCAGTTAAATTAGATAAAATTCTTCAGCCTTTGCATTCGTCTCTTTTTATTGAAAGCAATCCTTCGCCTGTTAAATATGCAGCATCATTACTCAAAATGTGCAGTCCAAATGTACGATTGCCCTTAGTAGAAATAAGAGACGAAACAAAGAAAAAAGTTTCCGACGCTCTTAAATCAGCTAAGTTACTTTGATGAAACAAAAAATATTCTCTGGACAAAAAATAATTTGTTTCAACAGAAAGGCAAGTTTTAATTACTTTTTTTTAGAAAAGATTGAAGCAGGAATTACTCTCAAAGGATCTGAAGTGAAATCATTAAGAGATGGCAAAGGAAGTATAGCCGACTCATATGCAATAGATAATAACGGAGAATTATTTTTAATAAATTCACACATTCCATTATATAGACAATCATCTTACAATAATCATAATCCAAAACAGGAAAGAAAACTTTTATTAAAAAGAAAAGAAATCAACAAATTAATAGGCCGTATAAATCAAGACGGACTTACTATTATCCCAACAAAATTATATTTTACAAAAGGAAAAGTAAAAGTCGAGATAGCAGTTGCAAAAGGAAAAAAACTTTATGATAAGAGACAAGTAAAAAAAACTAGGGATTGGAATAGAGAAAAAGCCAGGTTACTAAGTAAAAACAATAAATGATACATATTAATATTGGTTCTAATCTTGAGTCTATTCACGGCTCTAAAATGGATAACATTTCTATTGCTATTAATCTTTTACAAGAGGCTAAAGTTAGAATTATAGAGATCTCAAATTTCTATGAAACACCATCTTACCCAAATACAAATTTCCCAAAATTTATAAATATTGGAGTATTGGTTAATTTCGAAAAAGATTATACAGAGTTTTTTAGAATTACTAATTTAATAGAAAAGAAAATAGGTAGAATAAAAGCTCCAAAAAATCATCCAAGGATAATTGATATAGATATAATTGATTTTAAAGGTTTTATTAAGAATACCAAAAAATTTATTCTACCTCACCCCAAAACTCATTTAAGAAATTTCGTTTTATATCCAATTAATCAAATTGATCCCAAATGGTCACATCCAATATTAAAGAAAAACGCGGAATTTTTGATTAATAAATTAAGTCAAAAGTCTAGGATAGAGATTACAAGGTTAAAGAAAAATGTTAATATTTAAATATGATTAATAATAATGAATTAATTGATCAAATAAAATCATACAACAAGTTTTTAAATTCCGAGTCATTAAATAAAGCATACAATTTTGCGTTAGAAGCACATCAAAATCAAAAAAGAGACGAGGGTGTCCCTTATATCATTCATCCATTAGCTGTAGCAAAAATATTAACTGAGTTAAAATTAGACAGCGCCACAATTACCACTGGTCTTCTTCACGATACTATTGAAGATACAAATGTCACATATGAAACTGTTAAAAAAGAATTCGGTGAAGAAGTTGCCAACCTTGTTGAAGGAGTAACAAAAATATCCGCACTGGAGGATCAAGCATCAGATGACTCAAAAGCAGAAAACTTTAGGAAATTAATCTTAGCTACTTCAAAAGACATTAGAGTTTTATTAGTAAAGTTAGCTGACAGATTACATAACATGCGAACAATTCAATTTGTTAAAGATAAAGAAAAAATTATTAGAAAAGCTAAAGAAACTATGGAAATATACGCTCCGTTAGCTGACCGAATGGGTATGAATAGAATTCGTGATGAACTAGAGGATCTCTCATTTTCTGTCTTAAATAAACCAGCTAGAGATCTAATTTTAGAGAGACTAAATTTTATAAAAAATAATAATGATGATACCTTTAAAGATATTTCACATGAACTAATAAAGATTTTGGAAAGCAACGGCATCACTGCAACAATTACTGGACGAGAAAAAACTCCTTTTTCGATTTGGAGAAAAATTCAAAATAAGAAAATATCTCTTGAACAATTAACTGATATCATAGGATTCAGAGTAATAGTTAAAAGTGTTGAGGAATGTTATAAAACATTAGGAATTTTTCATAGCAGATTTTCTACGATCCCTGGAAAATTTAAAGATTATATCTCAACGCCAAAAATAAATAATTATAAATCAATTCATACAGCCGTCGTTGGTCCAAAAAAAAATAGAATAGAAATTCAAATTAGAACTCATGAAATGCACGAATTTGCTCAAAGAGGTATCGCATCACATTGGAAGTATAAATCGTCAGAAAAATTTTCAGAACTTTCTTGGAAAGAGTATGATTGGTTGCGAGACTTGGTAGAAATCATTGAAGCGGGCACAAGTCCAGAACATTATTATGAATTTACAAAATTACAAATGTTCCAAGAAAATGTTTTTTGTTTCACTCCAAAAGGAGCTGTAATTAAATTACCAAAAAATGCAACACCTATAGATTTTGCTTATGCAGTTCATACAAAAATCGGAAATAACGCGATTGGATGCACCATTAACGGTAGATCTTCTACTCTACAAACTATTTTAAAAAATGGAGATTTAGTAAGCATAGAAACTTCAAAAAATGCGTCCCCATCTCTTCACTGGTTATCATCATCAGCTACCGGTAAAGCTCGATCTGCCATAAGAAGATATTGGCAGGATAAATCAACTGAAAGTCTTAAAACTCAAGAAAAAAATTACTCAAGCACTATAGAGGTAGATTTACCGCACAAACCTGGTGTTTTGGGGCACATAACGTCTTTAATTGGTCTTAATAAAGGAAATATAGTCAATTTAGAAATTATAAAAAGAAATAAAGAACATCTTACCTTTTCGTTCGATTTACAAATTAAAGATTTGAAAAATTTTACAAACTTGATAAGTCAAATAAAGCAAAGTAATTTAAAATTTAAGATAATTCGACATAAACAGAAAAAAAATGCTTTCATTAGAAGAATCTTTGAAAATTTTAAAAGAAACTAATGCGCTCTTAGACGGACATTTTATCTTATCCTCTGGATTGCATAGTCCACAATACGTCCAATGCGCAAAACTTATGAGTAAACCAGAGAAAGCTCATAAAATTTGTGCATCATTATCTGAAAAAATAATTAATGAATTCAAAGATTTTGATTTAGTTTTATCACCTGCAATTGGCGGTATTGTAATTGGTTATGAAATTGGAAGATTGTTGAAGAAAGAGACAATTTTCTCAGAAAGAGTTGATGGAAAATTTGTTCTAAGAAGAGATTTTCTTATAAAAAAAAATCAAAGAGTTGTAATTGTTGAAGATGTAATAACTACTGGAAAATCTAGTTTAGAGTGTTCAAATATAATTAAAAAAATGAGCGCCACAATTGTTGGATATGCTTGTATTATTGATAGATCAAATGGTAAATCTTTAATTAAAGATAAAATTGTATCTCAAGTACAATTAAGTATTCCAACTTATACAAAAGAAAATTTGCCTAAAGAGCTAATAGGAATAGACGCAATAAAACCCGGAAGTAGAAATCTCTAATGCCAAAAATTAGACTGGGTGTGAACATAGATCACGTTGCAACTGTAAGAAATGCTAGAGGAGAGGATTATCCAGATCCTTTAAGAGCAGCGTTACAAGCTGAAAAATATGGAGCAGAGTCTGTTACTATACATTTACGTGAAGACAGGCGTCATATAAATGAGTCAGATCTCAAAAGAATTATAACAAAATTAAGAATTCCATTAAACCTTGAAATTGCAGCAACTAAAGAAATGCTTAAAATTGCTTTGAAAAGAAAACCTCCTTTTATTTGTATTGTTCCTGAAAAAAGAAAAGAAATAACAACTGAAGGCGGTCTGAATCTTAACTATAGAAGAAAATTTTTAGCCACAATAATAAAAAAACTAAAAAAAAATAGATCTAGAGTAAGTCTTTTTATAGAACCAAATTTAAAAGATATTAAAGACTCAAAAAATTTAAATGCAGACTGTGTTGAAATTCATACAGGTAAATTTTGTAATCTAGTAAACAAAAATAAAAATTATAAAAAAGAATTTGTTAAAATCAAAAATGCAATAAATTATGGTAATAAATTAGGTTTAGAGATACATGCAGGACATGGTTTGACATATAAATCTGCAAGAATTTTATCTAATATTCAAGGTATTAAAGAATTCAATATCGGACATTTTTTGGTTGGTGAGTCTATTTTTGTTGGATTAGAGAGAACAATAAAAAAATTTAAAAATATAATTAAATAGATAATGGGTATTTTTGGAATAGGAACTGATATTGTTAAGGTGAGTAGAATTAAGAAATTAATTATTAATAAAAATTTTTTGAAAAGATTATTCAATAAAGATGAAATAAAAAAATGTAATAAATCAAAAAATACCTCCAGTTGTTATGCAAAAAGATTTGCAGCTAAAGAGGCCTTTTCTAAAGCTCTAGGTACAGGAATATCAAAAGGACTAAGCTTTAATGAAATTATAATCCTAAATAAAAATAGTGGTAAACCATTTATAAAGCTAATTGATTCTACAAAAAAAATTGTTGAAAAAAAATTAAAAAAAAAAAAATATAAGATTTCTTTATCTTTAACTGATGAAAAAAATTATGCCGTAGCTTTTGTGACGATTAGTACATGACAAAAAATAAGATTATTAATATAATTATAGATAATATTAAAACTTTAATAGCTGCACTGGTAATTGCAGTTTTAATTAGATCGTTAATTGTTCAACCATTCTATATACCATCTTCATCAATGGAACCTACTTTGTTAGTTGGAGATAGAATATTTGTTTCAAAATATACTTACGGATATAGCAAGCATTCCTTTCCATTTAGTCCAAGTGTATCTAATAAACGTTATTTTTCAAAAAATCCAATTCAAGGAGATTTAGTTGTATTTAAAACACCTGCAGATAATAGAACAGATTACATCAAACGTTTAGTCGGCTTACCTGGTGATGAAATACAATTCATTAACGGTGACTTGTATATTAATGAGTCTCTTATTCCTAGACGCTCTGTTAAAATTTCTGAACCTATAAGGTGTGGTGACTACTTACTAGATACAAATTCATTTATAGAAACTTTGCCTAATGGTGTTGAACACTTAGTTTCTTATAAAAAAGAAGGAACTTTAAAAAATACAAAAAAGTATGTAGTTCCAACAAACCATTTTTTTTTGATGGGTGATAATCGAGATTGTTCAAAAGATAGCAGATATCTTGAAGATGTAGGCTATGTTAAAAAATTAAATCTTGTTGGAAAAGCTAAACTTATTTTTTTTTCAAATGATACAAAAAAAGGAAGTATGCTAAAAATTTGGAATCTTAATAATTCATTTAGGTATAATCGAACTTTCAAAAAATTATAATGAAAAAACCCATTAAAGAGTTTGAAATAATTCTTAAATATAATTTTAAGGATAAAAATTTGTTGCATAAGGCACTAACTCATAAAAGCTACAATAATAGTGATAATAATGAAAAATTAGAATTTCTAGGTGATAGAGTACTTGGGCTTATAATTTCAAAAACTCTACTAGATAAGTATCCACATGAAAAAGAAGGTGCAATTGATAAAAAATTTGCTAACCTAGTTAATAAAAAGACATGCATAGATATTGCAAAAAAATTAAATATTAAAAAATTTCTTTATTTAGGTTCTTCACATAAAAATCTTGAGAGATCTGCTGACAAAATTGAAAGTGATTGTCTTGAAGCTTTAGTTGGAGCGATTTATGAAGATAGTGGTCTTAATTCCGCAGAAAATTTTATATTAAATTTTTGGGAACCTTATATTGATAAATCAATAGTTACTATTATTGATTCTAAAACTAAACTTCAAGAATTTAGTCTTAAAAGATTTAAAGTGTTACCTAAATATACATTTTCTAAAAAAACAGGACCCCAACACAATCCATTATTTAAAACAATAGTTGAAATTCCTGAGTCTAAAAAAATTTCAGGAACAGGAAGTTCAAAAAAACAAGCTCAACAAGATGCAGCAGCTAAATTAATAAAGATATTAAAAATATGAATTGGGAAGATGAGTGTTATTTATTATCTAAAAGAAAATTTAGAGAAAATGCAAATATAATAAATGTATTTACTAAATCTAAAGGCAAAGTATCTGGGGTCGTATACGGTGGTAATTCAAGGAAAATAAGAAATTACTTACAACTTTCGAATAAACTGTTTGTTATTTATAATTCTAAGAATGAAAATAAAGCCGGTTATTTTAAAACTGAGCTGATTAAACCAATATCACCAAGCTATTTTAATGACAAAAAAAGGACCTCGGCATTAATATCTTTGTGCTCAATTTTAAATATTTTGTTGCCGGAGTTACAACCTAATCAAAGTATATTTAAATCCTTTGAGAAATTCATAGAATCTTTAAACTTAGAAAATTGGATAATATTATATATTTTTTTTGAATTAAATCTTATCAAAAATTTAGGATATGATCCCAATTTATCAAAATTTAAAAATGATGTAACAAATTTAGATGAAATAAAAAAAATAAAAATAGAGTCATTTTATTATGAGGTGCCTGAATATCTTATTTCTAAAAAAATTCCTGATAAAGCTAGTAATTACTTAATCAAAAAATCACTTTATTTCACTAGACATATTATTCAAAATAGATTTTTTATTCCAAATAATCTAGTCTTTCCTAAATCAAGAATTCTTTTTGAAAATTATTTTAATTAATTTGTTTTATTTTTTTTGCGATTTCAAGTGCAAAATAAGTTACTATCGCAGAGGCCCCAGATCTTTTAAAAGAAATTATGCTTTCAATCATTGCATCTTCTGATAAAATTTTATTTCTTATAGCATTTTTTAATAAACTATATTCTCCAGAAACTTGATATACTATTACAGGAACATTAAATTTGTTTTTTATATTACTGATAATATCTAAGTAAAACATTCCTGGCTTTATCATTACTAGATCCGCACCTTCTTTAATGTCTAGTCCTACCTCTCTAAAAGATTCTAACTTATTTCTGTAGTCCATCTGATATGTTTTTTTATTTTTTTTAAGTTTTGATTTGCTTCCAACAGCATCCCTAAAGGGACCATAAAAATTTGAGGCGTATTTTATTGCATAAGATAAAATACTAACGTCATAAAATTTTTTTTTATCTAAGGCTTTTCTTATTGCTCCAACTCTTCCATCCATCATGTCTGATGGTGCTATAATATCACAACCCATCTCTGCTTGAAGTAAAGCTTGTTTAACTAGTATTTTTATAGTTTCATCATTATCAATTTTATTTTTTATTATAATACCATCGTGACCATGTGATGTGTATGGATCTAATGCAACATCACACATAACACCAATGTCAGGAAATTTTGTTTTAATAACTTTCAAACCTCTACAAATTAAATTATTTGGATTTAATGCTTCAGATCCTTTATCATCTTTTTTATTATTTGGCGTATAAGGAAATAAAGCAACCATAGGTATTTTAAATTTTCTTACTTCATTTAAAATAGTATCTAGTTTATCTACAGAATATCTATTAACACCAGGCATAGATTTTATTTGCTCTATTTTATTTTTACCTTCTCTGATAAAAATCGGTAAAACTAAATCATTATTCGAAATATTGTTCTCAGAAACTAGGTTTCTCAGCCATTTAGACTTTCTTAATCTTCTAAGCCTTGTTTTGGGATAAGATCCAACAGTTTTCATGTAAAGTCCTGATATTTTATAATATAATGCGACAAAAATATTATTATAAATATAAACACTGTAATTTAATTAGTTATTATGAGCAATATAAAATTAAATAAAATTTTTAAAACTGCATGTATTGCCTCAGATCATGCAGGTTATAAATTAAAAGAGGATATTAAAAATTACTTAATAGATAAAAAAATGTCAGTTTTTGATATTGGACCATATAATGATAACTCAGTTGACTATCCAGATTATGCAAAAAAACTGGGTAATAGAATCAAATTAAAAAAGAGTGATGTAGGTATTTTGGTTTGTGGGTCTGGAACTGGTATGGCCATAAGTGCCAATAAAATCAAATCAATTAGAGCTGCGGTGTGCTATAATACGAAGTCTACAAGATTGTCTAGACAGCATAATAATGCTAATATAATGACATTAGGATCTAGATTAACAAAAAAAAATTTATCTTTAAAATTAGTTGAGATATTTTTTAATACTAAATTTGAAGGTGGAAGACATTTAAGAAGGGTTAAAAAAATTTAATTATGTCGATAGCTGTAAAATTAAATAAGTATTTAAATAGTTTTTTTAAATTAGATTTAAAAGAAGCTGATAAAGAATTGTATAAATCAATTGAGGAAGAATTTTTAAGACAACAAAATCATATTGAACTAATTGCTTCTGAAAATATTGTTTCCAAAGCTGTGTTAGAGGCTCAAGGATCAGTGTTGACTAATAAATATGCTGAAGGGTACCCTGGAAAAAGATATTACGGCGGATGTGAACATGTTGATATTTCTGAAAATTTAGCAATCGATAGAGCAAAAGAATTATTTAATTGCAAATTTGCTAATGTTCAACCTCATTCGGGCGCACAAGCAAATGGCGCTGTTTATTTAGCATTATTAAAACCAGGTGATACTACATTGGCTATGAGCTTAAATTCAGGTGGTCACTTAACACATGGAGCTAAGCCAGCTCAGTCAGGAAAATGGTTTAACGCTCTTCATTACGAAGTGAATAAAGACACTGGACTTATAGATTACGAAAGTGTTGAAAAACTTGCTATAGAAAATAAACCCAAACTTATAATTGCTGGAGGAAGTGCATATTCAAGAATTATAGATTTTAAAAAATTTAGAGAAATTTGTGATAAGGTTGGCGCTTACTTACTAGTTGATATGGCTCACTTTTCAGGATTAGTTGCTGGTGGAGCCTATCCAAATCCAACACAATATGCTGATGTAGTAACTTCTACTACTCATAAAGTTTTAAGAGGACCAAGAGGAGGAATAATTTTAACGAACAGGGAAGATTTAATAAAAAAATTTAATAGTGCAATATTTCCTGGACTGCAAGGAGGTCCTTTAATGCACGTAATAGCAGCCAAAGCTGTATGTTTTAGGGAAGCTCTTTCACCAGATTTTAAAAAGTACACACAAAACGTAATTAACAATGCCAAAGTTCTCGCCAAAAAACTAAATGACAGAGGTTTTAAGATTTTTTCTGGGGGCACAGATACTCATTTAATGTTAATAGATTTAAGATCATTCGGTGTTACTGGTAAAGATGCCCAAGCTTCATTGGGAAGAGCTAATATAACTTGTAACAAAAATGGAATTCCTTTTGATAGTGAAAGTCCAATGATAACATCAGGCATAAGATTAGGGACACCGGCTTGTACGACAAGAGGTTTTGGAACTGACGAATTTAATTTAGTTGGTGATCTGATTCATAAAGTAATAGATGGTCTAAGTAAAAATAAAGAAGATAACTCTAAAATAGAAAAAGAAGTTCAAAAAGAAATAATTGAACTTTGCTCATCTTTTCCTATATATAGTAGTTAGAATATTTATGCTTTGTCCATTTTGTAGAGAAAAAGACACTTCAGTAGTTGACTCTCGTCCAACCGAGGACGGTACTGCGATTAGAAGAAGAAGGTTGTGTGGATGCGAAAGAAAAGAAAGATTTACAACATTTGAGAGAGTTCAGTTTCAAGAATTAACTGTTATCAAAGGTAATGGAAAAAGAGAGCCTTTTGATAGAGATAAGATTTCAAAATCAATAAGAATAGCAACACGAAAAAGGCCAATTGACTCTGAAACAATAGAAAAGTTTATTTCAAAAATTGTAAGAAATTTAGAAGGACTTGGTGAAAGTGAAATTCCAACACCAACAATAGGAAAATTTATTATGGAAGGTCTTTCATCTTTAGATAAGGTTGCTTATGTACGTTTTGCCTCTGTTTACAAGAATTTTAAGGAAGCAAAAGATTTTGAGGAATTCGTAGGCAATATTGATGAAGCAAAATCATAATTTTTTTTCAAATTTAGCATTTAATATAGCAGAAAGTAATGTTGGTAAGACAAATAAAAATCCATCTGTTGGATGTGTGATTGTTAAAAATAATTCTGTAATTAGTTCAGGAGTAACATCTGTAAACGGGAGACCTCACGCAGAATATAATGCACTTAATAAAAATATTAATTTCAGAGACGCTTATATGTACGTTACCTTGGAACCGTGCACACATTATGGAATAACGCCTCCTTGTACAAATTTAATAAAAAAAAAGAGAGTCAAAAAAGTTTATTATTGTTTTGAAGACCCAGATATTCGTACATATAAAAAGGCAAAAGTTGTTTTAAATAAAAGAATTAAAAAGATAAAAAAAATTGATAAAATAAATAAAGATTTTTATATAAGTTATTTTTTTAATAAAAAATTTAAACTTCCCTTTATTGACGCAAAAATTGCAATATCGAAAGATTTTTTAACTATCAGCAAGAAAAACAAATGGATAACAAATGCCAGATCTAGAAAAGTTAGTCATTTAATTAGATCAAAGTATGATTGCATAATTTCAACATCAGCTTCAATTAATAAAGATAATTCTTTATTAAATTGTAGAATAAAAGGTTTAAATAATTTTAAACCTGACCTTGTGATAATTGATAGAAAATTAAGACTTAAAAAAAACTTAGCTCTTTATAGTTTAGCGAAAAAAAGAAAAACATATTTATTTACAACATCCAACAATTCTAAACAAATATCTTTTCTAAAAAAAAGAAATATTAAAATAATTAAGTTAAATTCCTTGTTAACAAAAGATGATTTTTTTAATTTATTTAAAAAATTGTTTCAACTAGGAAAAAGAAGAATCTTAATTGAGTCAGGCTTAATATTTTTAAATCAACTCTTAAAAATGAACTTTATTAATAATCTCTACATTTTTAAGTCTAATACTAAGCTAAGGTCAAATGGATTTAATAATAGTAAAAAAAATTTGATTAAGAATTTAAAAATTTTTAAACAGGTTAATGTTAACTTAAAGAGCGATAAATTGCTTAAAGCTAGGATTCACTAATGTTTAATGGAATAATTTTCAATAAAGGTACTATTAAAAGTATCAAAAAAAACAGCAAAAGTATTTTAATAGGAATAAAGTCGAATTTAAAAATTAAAAAAGAGGAGCTTGGGTCTTCTATTAGTTGCAATGGTGTTTGTCTGACTTTATTAAAAATTGATAAGAAAATAATTTATTTTTATATTTCAATTGAAACAATAAGGAGATCGAATTTTAGTGAAATTAAAATAGGTGACGAAGTAAATTTAGAAAAATCTTTAGTATATGGTCAAAAAATATCAGGTCATTTCACTCAGGGTCATGTAGATACTACTGCTAAAGTTAAAAAAATTTTATTAATAGATAATTCATGGATTTTAAAACTTGAATTTAAAAATAGAAAATTAATAAAACATTTAGAGGAAAAAGCCTCTATATCGATTAACGGTGTTTCTTTAACAATTTCTAAAATCTTTAAAAAAAATATTATTTTGAATATAATACCACATACACTTAAACTTACTAATTTAAAAAATTTAAGATTAAATGATACAGTAAATGTCGAGTTAGATATATTTGGTAAATATATTTATAAATACACAAAATAAGATGCCAAAAAATATTTTTTCAAATATTACATCAATTATAAAAGATGCAAAAAAAGGGAGAATGTTTATTTTAGTTGATGATAAAGATAGAGAAAATGAGGGAGATTTAATAATACCAGGTTCTAAATGTAATTCTCAAAGTATTAATTTTATGGCTAAGCATGGAAGAGGATTAATATGTTTGGCATTAACAAAGCAGCAAATTGAAAAACTTAAGCTCCCATTAATGTCTCGAACAAATAAATCAAGAATGCAAACCGCCTTTACAATTTCTATAGAAGCAAGAGAGGGTATAACTACTGGAATTTCAGCATACGATAGAGCAAAAACAATCAATATTGCTATAAAAAAAAGTGTAAAAAAAAGTGACATAGTTTCTCCAGGGCATGTATTCCCATTAGTTGCTAGGTCAGGAGGAGTTTTAGAGAGAGCAGGACATACTGAAGCTTCTGTAGATATATCTAAACTAGCAAAAATAAACCCCAGCGCTGTTATTTGTGAAGTAATGAATGAAGATGGAAGAATGGCTAGATTAAAAGATCTTCAAAAATTTTCTATTAAACATAAAATAAAAATCGCATCAATTGAAGATCTCATCGCTTATAGACTGAGGAATGAAAAGTTAATTATAAAATCTTATGTAAAAAAATCTAAAATTAAAGATTCTGAATTTATTATCTATGAAAATAAACTAAATAATTCAAAAAATTACGTTATAAAAAAAGGTAATTTTTCTAAAAGTAAATCAATTCGTGTTAGAGTTATTTCTATAAATATCAAAAATTCAAAATTAATATTGAAGAATTTACTTGTTAAAAAATCTCTAAAATATCTTATGAAGTTTAAAAACTTTGTATTAGTTATAATAAACAAAGAAGAAAAAGAAAAAAATGAGAAGGAAAATCTTACTTTAAGATACTATGGAATTGGCGCACAAATTATTAAGGATTTAAAAGTAAAAAAAATGATATTAGTTACAAGAACAAGAAAAAAAATTATTGGCCTAGAAGGATTTGGTTTAAAAATAATAAAACAAGAAATAATTAAATGAAAAAGAAAAAAATTTTAATTGTTGTATCTAGATATAATGAATCGATAACTAAAGGTTTAGAAAAAAATGCTATAGATCATCTTTCTCAACATAGCGGTTTTGAGAAATACCTTACCGAAGCTCCAGGAGCATTTGAAATCCCTTTTATTATTGAGAAATATATTAAAAAATATGATGGAGTTATTGCCCTTGGTTGTATTATTAAAGGAGAAACTAATAATTTTGAATTAATTTCGCAATCTGTCACCAATGCTTTAATCAATTTATCGATCAGACATAAAAAACCCGTAGGAAATGGAATCATTACATGCTTTAATGATAAACAAGCTAGTGATAGAAAAAAAAAGGGGGCAGAGGCTGCTGCTGCTGTTGTTAATTTTTTTAATGGGATTACTCCCTTTAAGTTGGATTAAATGTCTCAGAAGATAAATAAGAACTCATTACCTAGAGTAAAAATAGTACAAAAAATTTATAATTTATTAATGAATCCTAATACTCAAGTGGAGTATCCTAAAAGCCAGTACAAAAAATTTATTAAAGATGTTGTTGAGGGAACTTTGGAAAGGTCTGAATTGATCGAGAGTACTATTAATGAGCATTTAAATAGTGACATAGATTTAAAAAAAACTGATAAATTACTCAAAATTGTACTTTTTGCTGCAGTATTTGAGCTTTTGTTTAAGCACAATAATCCTAAGAAAGTAATCATAAGTGAGTATGTTTTAGCATCAGAATATTTTTTAGAAAAAGTTCAAATTGGTTATTTAAACGCAATTTTAGATAAAATATCCAAAGTTATTAGAAAAGATGAGTAAAAAATTACTGAATTTATTAACTTTAGCTTGCGTTTTTTATACTTTTTTGGCATTTATCCGCTTATTATAATGAGTAATTATTTAGAACTTCTATACTTAATTTCGTTTACTGGGATACTAGCCGTAGCCTATAGTTATCTTTTGTCTGGTCAAATCATATCATCAAATCCGGGTAACTCTAGAATGCAGGAAATTGCTGAAGCGATCCAAATAGGAGCCAAAGCTTATTTAAATAGACAATATAAAACTATTGCTATTGTGGGAATAATTGTCCTAGCAATAGTAACATACTTTTTTAATTATCTAGTTGGATTAGGTTACTTTATAGGAGCGTTTCTTTCTGGAGTAGCTGGTTATGTTGGAATGTTAATTTCAGTAAAAGCAAATGTTAGAACCGCAGAAGCTTCAAGACAGAGTTTACAATCAGGATTAACAATAGCTTTTAAATCCGGAGCAATAACAGGTCTATTAGTTGCTGGTTTGGCTTTATTGGCAATTACAATTTATTATATAATTTTAATTAATTTTAATGTAAATAGCAGGGAAATCATTAATGCCTTAGTTGCCCTTGGATTCGGAGCATCTCTTATTTCAATTTTTGCTAGACTCGGTGGCGGTATTTTTACAAAAGGAGCTGATGTTGGTGCCGACTTAGTTGGAAAAGTTGAAGCAGGAATTCCAGAAGATGATCCACGAAACCCAGCAGTTATAGCCGACAACGTAGGTGATAATGTAGGTGATTGTGCTGGTATGGCTGCTGATTTATTTGAAACATATGCAGTTACAATAGTAGCGACAATGGTCTTAGCATCAATTTTTTCTCCTCAAGATTATAATCTAATGATTTATCCACTAGCTATTGGTGGTGCATGTATTATTACATCAATAATTGGAACTTGGTTTGTAAAACTAGGAAAAACCAAAAGTATAATGGGTGCCTTGTATAAAGGGTTCATAGTTACGGCGATTACATCTTTGATAATCATGTATCCAATAACAGACTCTATAGTTGGATTAAAATCTACCTACAACAATAATGCAGGAGCGATATTTACAGGCTTAAATCTTTATATTTGTGGAGTTGTAGGATTTATAATTACTGGATTATTAATTTGGGTTACAGAATATTATACAGGAACAAATTATAGGCCAGTTAGAACCGTTGCTAAATCTTCAACAACAGGACATGGTACAAATGTTATTCAAGGGTTAGCTATATCCATGGAAGCTACAGCTGTACCAGCTTTAATAATTGTAGCAGGTATTCTATACACTAATAGTTTAGCCGGTTTGTATGGTATTGCCATTGCCGTAACAGCGATGTTAGCTTTAACTGGGATGGTTGTTGCTCTAGATGCGTATGGACCTGTAACTGACAATGCAGGGGGAATCGCGGAAATGTCAAAGTTACCGAAAAATGTTAGAAAGACTACCGATGCATTAGATGCAGTAGGTAATACAACTAAAGCCGTAACAAAAGGTTACGCAATAGGTTCAGCTGGTTTAGGCGCACTTGTCCTTTTTGCTGCGTATACGGAAGATATTAAATATTTTTCTGGAGTATCCGGCTCTGCTCTTGAAGGTGTTGATGTAACTTTTGATTTATCAAACCCATTCGTGGTTGCTGGTTTATTAATTGGTGGTATGTTGCCATATCTATTTGGATCAATGGGTATGCAAGCAGTTGGTAGAGCTGGTGGGGCAGTTGTTATTGAAGTTAGAAGGCAATTTAAAAAAATACCAGGTATTATGAAAGGAAAAAGAAAACCCGATTATGGAAAATTAGTTGATTTATTAACTAAAGCTGCCATTAAAGAAATGATAATACCATCTCTCTTACCAGTTTTGTCACCTATAATTCTTTATTTTGTAATTTTGCAAATAGGTGGATTGGAAGCAGCGTTATCTTCTTTGGGCGCAATGTTGTTAGGTGTAATCATTACAGGTTTGTTTGTTGCAGTATCAATGACTGCTGGAGGTGGAGCTTGGGATAATGCTAAAAAATATATTGAAGATGGAAACTTTGGTGGTAAAGGATCGGAAGCACATAAATCTGCTGTTACAGGTGATACTGTAGGTGATCCATATAAAGATACAGCTGGTCCTGCTGTAAATCCGATGATAAAAATAACTAATATAGTAGCTCTTTTATTACTAGCAGTAATAGCTCACTAACTATTTTCGGTTGGAATACATTTTTTGTTTAACACTTTGTAGGAATTTTTGAACAAAGCTTTTCTCAGACAGTTCATTTTCAGTTATTTTTTCGGAAAATTCTAACTTTTTTATATCTTCTTTATTTAAGAATTTCTTTTTATTTAGCACTCCATATCTATCAAAATGTAAAACTAAAATATTGTTTTCTTTTAAAATATGTCTACCTAATTTATGATATTTTCCTTTAGACAGTATTCTCTCAAGATATATCCACGAATCATCGATCTCATCTTCTTTTATATGGGGTCTACCCATTATTTTAATAACGTCATTTTTATTAGATTCATTTAAGACAAGTTTTTTTGATCTATTTTCTAAGAAAATAATACCATGTGTTTTTAAAGGCTCTTGTAATTTGCAACCTATTAAAATAATAAAAATTAATAAATAGAATATATTATTATGAAATTTTTTAATAAAAGCCATAAACTAGAACTTTATAATACATTATTAAATTTGTCTCGAAATATTTTTTTTTATAAAAAATTACAATTAAAAGACTCTTTTGAAACTAGAATTTATTTAATGTTTTTTCATTATTCTATTATTTTATTAATTTTAAAGAAAAAAAGTGTCAAATATGATCAAAAAAGCTACGACGATCTATTTGATAGCATTGAAAATAATCTTAGAGAACTAGGTTTTGGAGATGTTTCGGTAAACAAAAAAATGAAAGATCTTAATAAAATATTTTATGATGTACTGCTTAAATTAAATATTGGAAAAGATAACTTTGAAATTAATGAGAAACTTATTTTAAAGTATTTCGATTACCTTGATTTTAAAAATACTGAAAAAATAAAGGATTTTAGTGAATATTTTACCAATTTTTATGAATTTTGCTTTGATAAACCATCAGATATTATGATAGAAGAAGCCATTAACTTTAAAAATTGATTATGGCAGTACCTAAACGAAAAACCTCAATTTCAAAAAAAAAAATGAGAAGATCTCATCATAAAATAAATTCTGTCAATGTGGTTGAAGATAAAAAATCTGGTGAATATAAACTCTCACATCATATAGATCTTAAGACCGGTTATTACAACGGTAAAAAAATTTTAGATATTTAACTATTTATCATGATAAAGAAAATTACTATTGCAATTGATGCAATGGGTGGTGAAAATGCTCCAGAAAAAACTATTGAGGGTGTAAAATTATTTCTAAAAAATAATCAAACACATGATGATTTTATTATCAATTTATTTGGAGATAAAAAAAGAATTGAAGAGAAATTAGAAAAAGAAAATATCGACAGGACCAATTTAAAGATAACACATACCGACTCGGTTGTAGCTGACGATGAGACTCCTTTAACAGCTATAAAGAATTCTAAAAATACAAGTATGTGGAATTGTATAAGCTCACAAGTTAATGGGGATTCTGATATAAGTCTATCAGCTGGTAATACTGGTGTGTTATTAGTAGTTTCTAGAATGATACTTAAAATGATGGATGATGTTAGTAAACCTGCTCTGGCAGGTTTGTGGCCAAATAATAAGAATACAAACGTTGTCTTAGATTTAGGAGCTAATATTGAATGTGACGAAGATAACTTTGTAGATTTTGCAGAATTAGGTTCCGCTCTATATAAATCTTTATTTCCAGATGAAAATCCAAAAGTATCATTATTAAATATAGGCTCTGAAGAAATAAAAGGAACAGAAATTCTTAAAAAAGCTTTTAAAAAACTAACTAGATTAAGTAATGAAAATAATTTTACATTTAATGGTTATATTGAAGGAAATGAAATTATGAAAGGTGATTCAAATGTTATTGTAACTGATGGTTTTACTGGTAATATAGCTTTGAAAACAGCTGAGGGAACAGCGAAATTCATCACAGATAATCTCAAAAAATCATTAACTAAAAATTTATTCACTAAAATTTCTTTAGTTTTTTCGTATTTTTCACTAAAAAAATTTAAAGAAAGACTAGACCCTAGAAAATATAATGGTGCAATTTTTTTAGGTTTAAACGGACCGGTTGTAAAAAGTCATGGGGGAACTGATAGTCTTGGTTTTTATTATTCCATTGATTTGTGTTATAAAATAGTAAAAGGTAACTTAATAAAAGAGATCAAAAAAAACTTAAGTCATCTAAATAGTGACCAGGAATAATTATAATAAAAAAGATTTATCAGATTTTTTAAGTGAAAAAAAAGGTTACTCCTCTCTTTTTTCACAAAAAATAGTAGACGATTTAATCCATGTAATTTGCCAAAATTTAGTATTAGGCGATATTACCCTTAAAAACTTGGGTGTTTTCAAAATAATTCAAAAAAATGAACGGTTAGGACGGAATCCCAAAACAAAAAAAACATATATTATTAATAAAAGAAAATCCCTAAGTTTTACTTGTTCAAAATCATTTTTAAAAACAGTTAATAAAGATGGATAAACTAATATCTATTAGTCAGCTTTCTTATAAATTAAACTTAATTAGTCCAAATAATAAAAAACCAAAAAATTATATATTAAGGTATTGGGAAAAGGAATTTAAACAGATAAAACCTAAGATTATCAATAGAAGGCGGTATTATTCAATTAAGCAATTTGAATTAATAAAATTAGTTCATTTTTTACTAAAAAATAAAGGAATGACTATAAATGGTGTAAAAAAAATACTTAATACAGATATAAATAAACTTGACGATTATAATTCTTATAGTTTAAAAGCTGATTATTATAAAAATAATCTAAAAGACAAAAGCAAAAAACTGTTAAATAAAATAAAGAATTTAAAAAAATATGGCAAAAAAATCACATATTAAAGTTAGAATGGTTCCGGAAAGTAATCCTGATAGTAAATTTATTTATTATGCAAAAAAACCCACTAAAGGCGAAAAGGCTAAAGATAAATTGAAGCTAAAAAAGTATAATCCAAATACTAGAAAACACGAGTTTTTTGTAGAAAAAAAACTTCCTCCACACAGCAAATAAGATTAAAATTTATTTTTTTTTAAAATTTCTAAACTCATAATCAATATAAGCCTTTATCATACTTTTCCATATTGACTCAGTTATTTTGGGATCTATATTTTTACGTCTTGATTTTTTATTTATATTTTTAAGAATAATTTTGATCCTTTTTTTGTCTACAATATCTTTTTTGTATTTCTTATTTTTCAATACTTTATCAACTAATAAAGTTCTTTTTTTTACAAGATTCAAAAAATAATTATCTAATTGGTCTAATTTTTTCCTTATCTTAAGTATATTTTTATTTACCATAGCGACATTATTAAATTATAGATTTGTAAAAATATATATATATTAAAAGAATTAATGATACACGATAAAAAGATTGATTATTTATTTTTTAATTGGCTTTCAATCTGTTTAATATCAGTTTTTCTAATTATTTTAGTAGGTGGTTTAACCAGATTAACTAATTCAGGTTTATCAATTACGCAATGGGAACTATTTAGGGGAATTATGCCTCCTTTAAATGAAAATACGTGGAATGAATATTTTGAACTTTATAAAGAAATTCCACAATTTAAACTTATCAATTTTAATATGAATTTAGCCGAATTTAAAATTATTTTTTATTGGGAATATTTTCATAGAATCCTTGGAAGATTTATAGGTATTTTTTTCTTAATACCTCTTTTATATTTTCACTTTACCAAAAAAATAAGAAGAGATTATATATTAACTTGTTATATAATTTTCTTTCTAATAGTGGTTCAAGGAATTATTGGTTGGTATATGGTTAAAAGTGGATTAGTTAATGATGTTACAGTAAGTCATTATAGATTGTCACTTCATCTATCTACAGCATTGATTATTATTTCTTCGATTTTTTGGCTAATTATAAATATTAAAAATAATACTCACATAGGATTTTTTAATGTTGCGAAAAAAAATATTATTTTTCAAATGTTATTCTTTTTAATATTACTTCAAGTTATATTAGGGGCGTTCGTTTCCGGACTAGATGCTGGAAAAATTTATCAAACATGGCCTCTTATGGGACAATCATTTGTTCCTAATGACCTGATATTAAAAAATTTTAATAATTTTTTTGATTTCAACAACCACTCTTTAGTACAATTTTACCATCGAAGTTTAGCTTATTTAATAACAATTTATATTTTTATATTAGGTTTTTATATTTATAAGAAAAAAATTAAAAAAATTTATTATTCTTTCAACCTAATGATATTCTTTTTAATAATTCAAGTAATACTTGGTGTACTTACACTTCTAAGTGGTCTAAATATTTATTTAGCTTCAGCTCATCAAATTGGCAGTGTTCTTTTAATTTTAGGGTCAATAAATCTTTATTATTCATATATTAAATAAATTGACTTTAAGAAGATTAATATGTATTTATCGCCCATTATCATGACACCATTTATTAAAGATAAAGATATTAAAAAAGATTGGTATTTAATTAACGCTCAAGATGCTGCCGTAGGAAGACTAGCAGCTTTTATCTCAAAAGTTTTAAGAGGAAAAAATAAACCAACTTATAACCCCCACATAGATAATGGTGATTTTGTAGTTGTAACAAATATTGAAAAAATTAAATTTTCGGGAAAAAAATTCAAAAATAAAAAATATTATAGACACACAGGTCATCCAGGGGGAATCAAAGAAACAACCCCTTTAACTTTAAAAGAAAAAAGTAAAACACAAGATATACTTCGGCTGGCTGTAAAAAGAATGTTGCCTAGCGGACCTTTAGGTAAAAAACAATTAACAAAACTAAAAATTTACAGTGGCGAAACTCATCCTCACGATGTACAAAAACCAAAAATTATTAATTTTGAAAAATTGAATAAAAAGAATATTTTGAGATAATGCAAAATTTAGAATCCAGTTCACCTAAAAATAAAAAGATTAAATTAGATTTTAAAGATAGTAAATACGCCACTGGAAGACGAAAAAGATCAATAGCTAAGGTTTGGGTAAAAAAAGGAAGTGGCAATATTCATGTTAACGGATTAAAAATGAATGAATATTTTAAGCGTCCTGTTCATCAAATAATTGTAACACGTCCTTTAGAAATATCTGAAGTAGCTTCGAACTATGATGTAAAATGTTCTGTTAAAGGAGGAGGATTGTCAGGCCAGGCAGGTGCAATAATTTTAGGAATTTCCAAAGCATTGATTGCTCACGATGAGAACCTAAAGAAAAGTCTTAAAAAAGACAAATTAACGACAAGAGACTCTAGAGTTGTAGAAAGAAAAAAATACGGTCATAGAAAAGCTAGAAGAAGCTTCCAATTTTCAAAAAGATAATCATTTAATTTTAATTATTTTTAAGACAATGATATAAATCATTATGTCCATAAAACATAAATTGAAAATAGCTGTAATTGGTGCAACTGGGTACACTGGTTTAGATTTAGTTCATATTCTATCTAAACATCCTAAAGTTAAGATCGTAAATTTGTGTGCTACAAAAAATTTAAATAAAAAAATTTCTTTCTTTGATAAAAGAATTAAAAAAAAACTTCCCAAAACATCATCAATTAACAAAATTAATTGGGATGATTTAGATTTAGTTTTTTTGTCATTACCTAACGGAGAAGCTCAAAAAATCATAAAAAAAACCTATTACAAATTTAAAAATTTAAAATATATTGATTTATCATCTGATTTTAGAATTACTAACCCTAAGGAATATTATAAAGCTTATAACATAAAACATAATGCAAAAGAATTAATTAAAAAATCAATATATTCAATAAGTGAATTTAATAAATTTAATATTCAAAATTATAGAATTATCTCAAATCCAGGATGTTATCCTACATCGATACAATTAGCACTTAATCCATTATTAAAAAAAAAATTAATAAATATAAAAGATATTACAATTGACTCAAAATCTGGATATTCAGGTGCTGGCAAAGGTCTTAAGAACAAATTTAAGCATAAAAATCTTCTTAATTCTACATTTGCTTACAATGTTAAAAATCATAGACATATGAGTGAAATAGACCAGGAGTTTTATAAGATTACAAAAAATAAAGTTAATTATACTTTTAACCCACATTTGCTACCTACATTTAGAGGTATCTTGTCTTCTATATATATAAAAACTAAAGGAAAAATAAAAGCTGAAAAAATAAGAGATGAATTAAAAAGATTTTACAAAAAGTCTAAATTTATAAAAATTTTAAAATTAAATTCTGAATTAGGATCCGGGGATGTCTTAAATACAAATAATTGTGAAATATCAGTATGCGAAACTAGAGTAAAAAACAAACTAATTATTTTCTCTGCTATAGATAATTTAGTTAAGGGTGCATCTGGTCAAGCTGTACAAAATATGAATTTACTTTATAAATTTTCTGAAACACTTGGTTTGAAATGAAAGTTTTTATTATCTTATTCTTTTTTTTAATTTTATCAGGGTGCAACAAAACAAAGACAGTAATGATATGTGGAGATCATGTTTGTATAAATAAACTAGAGGCTAAGCAATTTTTTGAAGAAAACTTATCAATTGAGGTAAAAATACTTAATCAAGACAAAAATAAAGAAGAAGATCTTGTTCAACTTAATTTAGATAGTAGCTTTGAAAATAAGAAAAAAATTAGTATTAAAAAGAAAGAAAATACAGAAAAAAGTATCAAAACTCTTTCAAAAAATGAGATTAAAGATATCAAAAAAAAAATAGCAAAAAAAAATAAAATTAATAAAACTAAAAAAAATAAATTGAGTGTTAAATCAGAAACCAAAATCAATAATACTGATCAAAAGTCTTTTAAAGTTAATAAAAATATCTATGAAGTTGTAGATGTTTGTACAATAATCGAAAAATGTAGTATTGAAGAAATATCTAAGTATTTGATAAATCAGGGAAAGAAACGAGATTATCCTGATATTACTTTAAAAGAGCAAAAATTATAAAATGAAAAAATTAAATATCGCTATAATTGGTTTAGGCAATATTGGAAGTTATTTATTTAATTACCTGAACAAAAATAAAAAAATTTTATCTAAGAAAAATAATTGTGTTCCAAACGTATTATTTGTATCTGCAAAGAACAAAAAAAGGAAAAGAAAGATAAAAATTAAGAAGAAATTATGGTTAAAGAATTATTTAGACGCAACAAAAGATAAAAATGTAGATCTTATTATCGAACTAATAGGAGGATCTGAAGGTGCAGCTAAAAAATTAGTTTTTAATGCATTGAAAAACAAAAAACATGTTGTAACTGCAAATAAAGCTCTTATAGCAAAATACGGTGATAAATTAGCTGAGATTGCAGAAAAAAATAAAGTTAATTTAGAATTTGAGGCTGCAGTATGTGGTGGAGTCCCAATAATTCGGTCTATAAAGGAGGGTTTAATAGCAAATAAAATAAATAAAATTTTTGGAATATTTAATGGTACTTCTAATTACATCCTTTCTTCAATGGATAAGCAAAGTAAAGAGTTCGATGAAGTTCTTAATGATGCAAAAAATCTTGGTTATGCAGAGTCAAACCCGTCAGCTGATTTAAATGGAGACGATGTAGCAGCAAAGCTAAAAATACTTACTTCTTTATGCTTCAATTCATATTTAAATAATAATATTCATGTAGAAGGAATAAAAAATATAGATAAAATTGATATTAATAATGCTAATAAACTTGGTTATAAAATTAAATTACTTGGATATTCAGAACAAATAAACAATAAGATATATCAACGTGTACATCCTGCGCTAATTAAAAAAAGTTCTTATGTAGCTAGTATTGATGGAGTATTAAATGCAGTAATAGTCGATGGAAAACCAGTTGGAAAAAATATAATACAAGGTGAGGGCGCTGGTCCAGCTGCAACAACTTCTGCCCTAGTATCTGATATATCTTCTATTTTAAGGGGTAACATAAAATTTCCTTTTTCTATTTCTAATAAAGAAAGAAAAAGGCTAAAATTTGAAAATATTTCAAAAAGATTTTTTTCTGCATATCTAAGATTTGAAGTTTTAGATAAATCTGGAGTACTTTCAAATATTACTAATGTCTTTTCAAATAATAATGTTTCAATAAAAAGACTTGTACAGAACCCAAATAAGAATAAAGGAATTTCATCTATAATTATAATTACTCATAATTCTAAGGATAGTTCATTAAATAAAATTGTAAAAATAATTGGAAAAAAAATATACGTTAAAAAAAAACCTAAATTAATAAGAATTGATGATAATTAATGTCAATTGATCCAAAATTTCTTAAACTATTTGTTAAAGCCACAGAAAAAGCAGCAATAGGTGCTTCAAAATTTATTGGTAAAAAAGATAAAATCGGCGCGGATAAAGGTGCGGTAGATCCAATGAGAAGAGAATTAAATAAAATAAATATGGAGGGAACAATAGTAATTGGTGAAGGTGAGATGGATGAAGCACCAATGCTATATATTGGTGAAAGATTAGGAACTTTAAATGGTCCAAAATTCGATATTGCTGTGGATCCTTTAGAAGGAACTAAATTTACAGCTAATAATCAGCCAAACGCTTTTTCAGTAATTGCAGTCGCTAATAAGGGAGATTTACTCAAAGCACCAGACACATATATGGAAAAAATTGCTATAGGAAATAATCTACCTGAAAACTTACTAGATTTAGATTTTGAAATTGAAAAAAATTTTAAATTACTGGCAGATGCAAAAGGTAAAAAAGTATCTGATTTAAATGCTTGCGTAATGAAAAGACCTAGACACGATCATATTATTAAAGAATTGAATAGGTTAAATGTAAAAATTAATTTTATTACTGATGGAGATATTGCGGGAGTCTTAAGTGTAATTGGTTCAGATCCCAAAAATGATATTTATTACAGTATTGGGGGTGGTCCCGAAGGAGTCTTAGCGGCAGCTGCACTATCATGCTATGGAGGGCAAATACAAGGAAGACTAGTATTAAAAGATGATGAAAAAATAAGAGCAAAAAAATTAGGAATAAAAGATTTCAAAAAGAAATATAACATTAATGATATTATTAAAGGAGATGTAATTTTTTGTGCAACTGGAGTAACAGACGGTGATTTAGCTAAAGGGGTTAAGGACCTTGGAAATGAATATGAAGTTAATACATTTGTGCTCCATAAAGAACAAAAGGTAAATAAAACTATTACAAATATTTATAATAAATGAATTCAATTTCTGTAAGTAATAAAAGTTGGATTTTAAAAAAATATAATGAAAATCAATTATCATATTTTAAAGATAATTTTTCTTTAGATGAAATTACGTCCAAACTTCTTTCTATTAGAAATATAAAAAATGAGGAAGTTATTGGTTTTTTAAATCCATCAATTAAAAATTTTCTTCCTAATCCTGAAAATTTAATTGATATGAAAAGATCATCTCTAAGAACGGTTGAAGCTATTAAAAATCACGAAAAAGTAGGTATCTTCGGTGATTATGATGTTGATGGAGCTTCTGCAACAGCTTTGTTAGGAAATTTTTTTTCTTCAATTAACATACCTTTTGAAATTTATATACCAGATAGAAGAAAAGAGGGATATGGACCAACAATTAATGCTTTTCAAAAACTTATAAGTAGTGGTGTAGGTTTAATTTATACAGTAGATTGCGGAACACTTTCTTTTGAACCGATTAAATACGCCAAATCAAAGAATATTGATGTAATTGTTCTTGATCATCACCAATCTGAGATAAATCTTCCTAATGCTCATTCAATTATAAATCCTAACCGTTTAGATGATAAATCTAATTTAAATTATCTGTGTGCAGCTGGTGTAACGTTTATGTTTCTTGTTTCACTGAATAAGTATTTAAGACTTATAAATTGGTTTAAAGAAAAAAAAATTCAAGAACCTAATTTGATTGAATACTTGGACCTAGTTTCTTTAGGCACAGTTTGTGATGTTGTTCCCTTAACAGGTTTAAATAGAGCTATAGTTAAACAAGGTTTAAAAGTTTTGAAATCTAAAAAAAATTTAGGTTTAAAAACGTTAATAGATATTTGTGGAATTAATACGCAGCCAAATGTTTATCATATGGGGTATGTATTGGGCCCTCGCATAAATGCAGGAGGCAGAGTAGGAAAATCTTCGCACGGAGCTAATTTATTACTAAATAACAATGCCAAAGAGGTTTTTAAGATAGCTTCTGAGTTAGATCAATTCAATAAAGAAAGGCAATATTTAGAGGAAGATGTTCTAAATAAAATTGCAATAGAAGCAAATAAAACACAATCTGACCCTGTAATAATTTTAAGTGGAAAAAACTGGCATGAAGGAGTAATTGGTATAGTAGCATCAAGATTAAAAGATAAATTTAATAAACCAGTTATTATAATAACCGTCGATAAAAACCTTGGTAAAGCCTCTGCTAGATCTATAATAGGTTTTGATATTGGATCTATAATTATAGCAGCAATGCAAGAAAAAATTTTAATTAAGGGAGGAGGACACAAAATGGCTGGTGGATTTACAATCGATGTGAATAATATTGAAAAATTCAAAGATTTTGTATTTAAAAAATTTAAAAACAAAGATAAAAATAATACAGAAAAAAAATCTTTGTACCTGGACAGTGTAATTTCACCTGCAGCATTAAACATAGATTTTTTTAACAAAATCAATAATTTAGCACCATTTGGCTCGGGTAACCCTGAGCCTAAATTTGTGATTGAAAATCTAAAGACATTGAACAATAAAATAATTAAAAATAAGCATGTCAAATCGGTGCTTCTTGGCCAGGATGGTAGCACTATAAAAACTATAGCGTTTAATTCTGCTGGAAACGAAATTGGAGCATATTTGCTTAAAAAAGATAATAAATTATTTAATATAGCCGGAAAATTATCCCTAAATGAGTGGAAGGGGCAATCAAATGTAGAGTTTATTATCGATGATATTTCTGTTAATAAGACATTCAAAAATACGGTCCCATCGTCTATCGGTTAGGACAGTTGGTTTTCATCCAACAAAGAGGGGTTCGATTCCCCTTGGGACCGCCAAAAACTTCAAAAACCGACAATAATCTTAACTAGAAAGTTGTTTAATTTTCTTTTACTGTGTCACTAGTACGTCAGAAGTTTTTATGAGCATTTGTGTTATTTGCGATAAAGAAATACCAGAGGCAAGATTAAAAATATTTCCTAAGACAAATATTTGTGGAAGAAAATGCGGAGAAGAAATTGAGCAAAAGCATGAAATTTTACAAAAGGAAATCGATAGAGCTTATGCAGCATCATTCCAAGATCTTTGGCATAAGCAAGATAATGTTTCCTATCAGTTTGGTCTTGATAAATTAAAAAATAAAGAACTTATTTATAAATTAGTAGAGAAGAAAAATACATGTATAGTGGCTCATTTTAAATACAAAGAAAATAAGATTAGTAAAATTTCATATATTACAGAATTTAAAAAATTTACATGGTGGATAAAAGAAACTTTGGAAAAATATGGAGGCAAATTAATTGATACTCCATTAAAATATACTACATGTCAAAAATGCGGAAACCTCTCTGTCGTAATTTGGTCACCAAAATTTAATAATTATTTTATAGGATGCACTCAATATTATAAAGGTTGTAAATGGCTAAAATCTATTTGGATAATGCCTAATAGTTAAAAAAATGATTAAAGGAATAATAAAATTTTTTACAGCAAAATTATTTTTTGGTCAGTTAACAAGTTTTGTAAAATCAAATTTTTTGATTACCACTCTTCCTTTGTTAGTTATAATTTCAATTTTTTATGTTCCTTATGAATATTTTAATTATTTAGAATTTAAAGAAAAATTCCCAAATGATATTTTTGGAGTTAATTTCTTATTAATAAGACCTGCCATATTAATCATTGTTGCCTTAATTGTAATCTTTTCAATTCACAATAAATTAAAAAAGATTGAACAGGAACGTATTGAAAAAATAAAAAAAGAAGAACAAGAAAGATTGGAAAAAATAAGAGCTGCTAAAGAAAAACTTGAAAATCTTAAATCAAGCACACCTGTTCAGTTAGCTGAAAAAACAATTACAAAACCTGTAGTTGGTGCTGGAGCTGGAGCAGCAATAGGAGCAGTTGCAGGTGGTTCTTTAGGTGTTGCAGGTAAACTAGCTGGTGTAATGATTGCTGTTAACGGTGGATGGATCCTTGCACCTATTGGAGCAGTAATTGGCTACTTAGGTTTTAAAGCTTTTAATAAAAAAAAAGATAAAAAAGATTAGTGTGTCCGTAGCGAGTCCGTTCTTGCCTAATTTTTTATAATCGTTTAATAATAAGCCTTATTTTAATTAACAAAGAGGGGTTCGATTCCCCATGGGACCGCCAAATTTTATGTATAAAATTGCTATCATTGAAAATATTCATCAAGATGGAATTGACCTATTAAAAAAAAATCCTAATTTTGAATATGAATTAATTGAAGATGTTTCAGAAAAAAATTTATTAGAAAAACTACCAAAATTTGATGCTTGTACATTGAGAGTATCAAAATTAGATGAGAAGATTTTGAAACATTGCACAAAACTAAAGGCTATATCTAGGCATGGTGTTGGATATGATAACGTTGATATCAAGTTTTTAAAAGAAAATAAAATTTCCTTATTAGTTACGGCTACAGCTAATGCAGTAGCAGTTGCTGAACATGTTATCGCTATGTTTTTATCTGTATCTAAATCTGTATCAACTTATGATAAAGAGGTACGTAATGGTGATTTTAAGAAAAATTCAAATAAAATAAAAACCTTAGAACTCTTTAACAAAAACATTCTCATAGCAGGTTTTGGAAGAATTGGAAAAAAATTAATCTCAAGATGTTTAGCTTTTGATACAAAAGTTTATGTATACGATCCATACGTAGAAGATAAAATTATAAAAGATTTTGGAGGTATAAGAGTACAGTCAATAAGTGAAGGCTTAAAGATTGCTGATTATGTGTCTTTACATATGCCACTAACAAATGAAACAAAAAATTTAATAAATTATTCAATTTTAAAAGAAATGAAAAAAAATGCTATTATAGTAAATACTGCAAGGGGAGGTATCATTAATGAGATTGATTTAGATAAAGCTTTAAATGAAAATCTAATTTTGGGTGCTGCATTAGATGTTTTTGTAAATGAGCCTATTAATTTAGACAATCCTTTATTAAAAAATAATAAAGTTTTATTAAGCCCACATTCAGCAACATTTACTGATGAATGCACATCAAGGATGGCAATTGAGACAACAAAAAATATTATTGATTTTTTTGAAAATAAGATTGATAAATCTATGATTGTAAAATTATGATAGATATAAAAAGGAAATTAAAAAATTTTGGTCCATTAGAAGTTTTAGTTTTAAGTTCTATTACATATGTGGTTGTAATGTTATTATGGACAGCATCAACAAGATCAGAAGTTTTACAAAAAGCAAATGATATAAAATCCAACCACAAGTTAGTCGTCGATTTTATTAATGAAGAAGTAAATAATTGTAGCTCCAATGAAGAGAGTTTAACATCGTGGGGTGAAAAATGTAATTCTGTTTGGACTTCAGAAAAGATTGTAAGTTATGTGTTGTCTAATATTGATCTAAAAAACCCGTATTCAATAAATAAACCTTTAATACAAGCTTCTCAAGACCCTAGAATTCAAGCCGAAGGTAAAGCAGGTCAATCTACAGACAAAGGTATAATTTTTGTTTCTTCAAATAACTTTGAGTCAGAGGCTGGCTCTGAATGGGTTGTTGGTACTTGCGTGAAGTCACCTTGTGTAGCTGCTGGTAATAATGAATTAGTTTCTGTCTACCGTTAGTTAATAATTTCAAATCCACATTGTTTTGCAGTTTTGCTTAAATAATTGAAACCAATTTTTGCATATTCAAATGGATTCGCCTTAGCTGGATCTTGCTCGGCTTCAACCACAAGCCATCCTGAATAATTTTTTTTCTTTAAAGCATTTAAGAAGGGAACATAGTCAATACACCCATCCCCTGGCACAGTAAATGCTCCATCTAAAAATGCTTGTCTAAATGTTGCGTCATTTCTTAGTGATTTTTCTAAAATATCTTTTCTAATATCTTTACAATGTACATGTATTATACGTTCGTAAAAATTTTCTACTAATTTAATAGAGTCGCCTTGCGCAAACAACATATGGCCGGTATCTACTAATAATTTAACAGTATCTTTTGTATTTTCTATAAGTCTAGAAGTATCTTCCTCGGTTTCTATAATAGTTCCCATGTGATGATGATATGCTAAAGGCATATTTTCATCTATCATCATTTTACTAATTTCATTTATTGCATTAATAAATTTATTCCAATCATCTTTATTTAATTTAGGCCTTTTTGATAATGGTGTTATAGGATCTCCTTGGACAGAGTTAGTTACCTCAGCAAAAACCATGCAAGGAGCCTCACAATCTTTGAATAATTTAAGTTGTTTTTGCATAAGTTTAAACTCTTCTTTAGGTGACCTTTTTAATAATTGAGCACCATACCAACCTGAACATAATTTAAGGTTCTCTTTTTCAAGTTTTGGAATAAGTTCTTTCGAATTCATTGGAAATTTTCCACCAGACTCAATTCCTGTAAAACCTGCCATACTTGCTTCTTTTAAACATTGTTCTAACGGAGTTTTGCCACCTAATTCAGGCATATCATCGTTGCTCCATGCAATGGGTGCTATTCCTAATTTTATCGACATAGTTTTAAGAAAATAATATTATTTTATATTATAAATAATTAAGTTACAAAAGAATTTATGATCAATGTAGCACTTTTGGGTTTTGGTAGAATTGGACAGATGCATGCTCAAAATATATATCTAAATAAAACGCTTAATCTGCTCTATGTATATGAAAAGATTGATAAATTAAGAAAAAAAGCTAAAAATCTTTATAATTGTAAAATTGAAAAAAATTATAAAAAAATTTTTTCAGATAAAAGAGTAGATATTATTTTTATTTCTAGCCCTACAAACACTCATATTAAATTTATCGAAGAAGGTATCAAATACGATAAAACTATTTTTTGTGAAAAACCTTTAGACTTAAATATAAATAAAATTATTAAAACTTTTAAAAAGGTTAAAAAAAATAATTCGAAAATACAGATGGGATTTAATCGTAGATTTGATCCTGGTCATCACTCAATCAAAAAAGATTTAGATAAAGGTAAAATAGGAAGATTGGAAAAAATAATAATCACAAGTAGAGATCCAGCACCACCTTCAAAGGCTTATCTTAAATCTTCTGGGGGTATTTTCAGAGACATGATGATTCATGATTTTGATTTATGCAGGTATTATTTAAATAAAGATGAAATTTCTGAAATAAGTTCATCTGTAAGTTCATTCGAGAATTTTTATAAAAAGATTAAAGATCATGAATTAGCCACAGTAACTATGAAATCAAAAAAAGGTGTTATATGTGTAATCACAAATTCTAGACATTGTTCTTTTGGATACGATCAAAGGGTTGAATTATTCGGCAAAAAAGGAATGCTTTTATCGGGCAATCAAAAGAGCGCGGCCACAGAGATATTTAATTCAAATCACTCCCATTCACAAAAGCCCCTTTTAAATTTTTTTATTGAACGATACAAAGAAGCTTATAATTTGCAATTGAATGAATTAATTTCTCTTCATAAAAATAGAATTAAACCTAGATCAACTTTTAAAGATGGTTATTTAGCTTTAAAAATTGCTAATGCTGCATATCAATCTCTAAAGCAAAAAAAGGTCGTAAAATTAAAGTAATTATAACTACCTCTAGTTGTATGTATTTTTTTTCCTTTTGAATTTTAATAAATTTTTTGTTTTAATTGCGCAATTTTAACAAACAAATGAGGGAAATAATCATGAAAAAAGTATACTTAACAATTGCTGCTCTGATGAGCTGGGCAATGATGTCAGTAGCTGCTTTAGCAGTTGATATTATTGTTGTATCTCACGGGCAAGCAAATGACCCTTTCTGGTCTGTTGCAAAAAATGGAGTTGATAAAGCGTGTAAAGATATGAAAGTATCTTGTAAATATACAGCCCCAGCAACATTCGACATGGTCGAAATGGCAAAACTAATTGACAATGCTGTTTCTCAAAAACCAAAAGGTATTGTAATAACTCTTCCAGATGCTGCCGCTTTAGGTAAATCTGTTAAAGCTGCAATATCTGCAGGTATCCCAGTAATCTCTATGAATTCAGGTTCAGACGACTACATGAAACTAGGCATTAGTGCCCACGTAGGTCAAACAGAGTTTGAAGCTGGTGTAGGCGGTGGACAAAAAATGAAAGCTGCAGGTGGTAAAAAAGCACTATGTGTTAACCACGAAGTAGGTAACGTTGCTTTAGATAGAAGATGTGCTGGTTTCAAAAAAGGCTTTGGTGGATCTGTAGACATATTAGGTACATCAAATGACCCGACTGAAATTCAAAAAGCTGTAGCTGCTAAATTAGGTGGTGGATATGACACTATTCTTACTTTAGGAGCTGGTCTTGCAGGAGAAGCTGCTTTAAAAGCTTTAGAGTCTGCTGGTAAAGTTGGAAGCGTAAAACTTGGTACATTCGATATGTCGCCAGGTATGCTAAAAGCTGCTGCTGCTGGAAAAGTTGAGTTCTTAATCGACCAACAACAGTATCTACAAGGTTATTTACCTATAGCTATCTTTTCTCAATATATGAGATATGGAACAATGCCAGCTGGTGTTGTAATGACAGGACCTGGTTTTGTTACTCCTAACAATGCAAAGGATGTAATAAAATGGGCTGCTCAAGGTTATAGATAAGAAAAATATTAAAAAGGCCTAGTGATTATTCACTAGGCCTTTTTTTTTAAGTTTTTTTATATGTCTACAAAGTCAAAAAGTATTGAAACAAAAACTGATTTTAATCAGGATGAAAGACTCAAAAAAGTTTCTAAATTAAGAATTTTATTAAATAGACCCGAACTTGGCGCTCTTGGTGGGGCAATACTCGTATTTATATTTTTTGGTATAGTAGCCGGCGACACAGGAATGTTTAGTGCATATGGAGTATTAAACTTCTTAGATGTCTCAGCTAATCTTGGAATAATAGCTATTGCCGCAGCTATGTTAATGATAGGAGGAGAATTCGATCTTTCTATTGGATCAATGATTGGATTTGCTGGTATTTGCATTGCAATACCTGCGATTTATTGGGGATGGCCACTATGGATGAGCATAATCTTTGCATTCTCAATGGCGGTACTAGTGGGCTATTTTAATGGAATATTAGTTGTAAGAACAGGTTTACCATCATTTATCGTTACTCTTGCAATGCTTTTTATTTTAAGGGGGGCAACTTTAGCTATAACAAGATTGATTACTGGTCGAACTCAAGTTCCAGGCCTAAGGGTTTTAATCGAAGATGATCCATTAGCATGGATATTTGCAACTGATACTTTTAAATGGGTTTTTACTTGGTTAGGTTCGATGAATCTGATTGCATTAAGAACTGATGGAACTCCACTCGCTACAGGAATACCGCCATCTGTAATATGGTTCATAGCTTTAGCAATTATCACAACTTGGATATTAATGAAAACAAGATACGGAAATTGGATATTTGCTTCTGGAGGAGATAAAAATGGTGCTAACAATGTTGGAGTACCAGTCGGTAGAGTAAAAATAAGTTTATTTATAGGTACAGCAGTAGCAGCAACTATTTTTGCTACAATTCAAGTTTTAGATGCTGGTTCAGCTGATACAATGCGTGGAACCTTAAAGGAATTAGAAGCTATTGCAGCCGCAGTTGTTGGAGGCTGTTTATTAACTGGCGGTTATGGTTCAGCAATTGGTGCAGCATTTGGAGCTTTGATTTTTGGAACAGTGTCGATGGGGATATTTTATACCGATGTGGATACAGACTGGTTTAAAGTTTTTTTAGGAGCAATGATGTTGATTGCAGTAATCTTTAATAATTATATAAGAAGAAAGGTAACAGAGAGCAAATAATGTCTGATTATTTAGTCCAATTTAATAATATTAGTAAATTTTTTGGAAAAGTTATAGCCTTGAAAGATGTAACCATGAAATTAAAAAAAGGTGAAATCATGTGCCTACTTGGTGACAATGGTGCAGGTAAATCAACCTTAATTAAAACATTGGCTGGAGTCCACAGACCTGACGAAGGTGAAATTATTGTTGAAGGAAAAAAAACTATATTTGATAGTCCCAAAGATGCATTGGATATGGGAATAGCTACTGTATATCAAGATTTAGCCTTAGTTTCTTTAATGAGTGTAACAAGAAACTTTTTTATGGGCAGAGAACCCATGAAAGGACCACCATTTTTCAAAACGTTTGATATAGAAAAAGCAAACAAGATAGCTGCTGAGAGAATGGGGCAAATAGGTATCGATGTTAGGGATCCATCTCAAGCGGTTGGTACAATGTCGGGTGGTGAGAGGCAATGTTTAGCAATTAGCAGAGCTATATATTTTGGAGCAAAAGTTCTTGTTTTAGATGAGCCTACTTCTGCTTTAGGCGTTCATCAAGCTTCAGTTGTTTTAAAATATATAGTCAAGGCTGCTTCTCAGGGGTTAGCTGTAATTTTAATAACACATAACGTTCATCATGCATATCCAGTAGGTAATAGTTTTACCGTACTAAATAGAGGCAAAAGTTTGGGTACTTATGAGAAAAAGAACATATCTAGAGAAAAATTATTAAGCATGATGGCAGGTGGTGAAGAATTAAACAAATTAGAAGTTGAACTTCAAGAGATAAACAGAAAAAATTAAAATGCAAATCGGTATTGATTTAGGAGCAACTAAAATTGAGTCAGTACTTCTTAAAGAAAATGGTCTTGAATTACATAGAGATAGAATTCAGTCTCCAAAAAATTATCAGAAAACAATTAGTGACATCACAAATATAGTAATCAATATTGAAAAGAAATTTAAAAAGAATTTAAATGTAGGAATATGTCATCCTGGATCAACAAATTTAGAAACAGGATTTATTCAAAACGCTTTTAACTCTCCATGGTTGAACAATCAAACATTTTCAAAAGATATATCAAAAAGTTTAAATAGAAATGTTTATTGTGAAAACGATGCAAATTGTTTTGCTTTATCAGAGGCTTTTGATGGATCTGCAAAAAATTTTAAAACAGTTTTTGGGATAATTTTGGGATCAGGATGTGGTGGGGGATTAGTAATTGATAAAAAAATAATTATTGGACCGAATTCATTTACAGGTGAATGGGGTCATATACCCATAGGAAAACCTGATAGCGAAACCAACATCGAAGAATATATTTCGGGCAAAGGTTTAGAAAGAAAATTTACAGCAAGATTTAATAAAAATCTTTCTGCACACGAAATTTTTAAAAATGCAAAAAATAATAGTCAAGATGAAATAGAAATAATTGATGAATTTAAAAAAAAACTAGCAAGAAGTTTATCCTTAATTATTAATGTAATTGACCCAGATGCAATTGTTTTTGGCGGTGGAGTGTCAAATGAAATTGAGTCTTTAGATGAAATTAAAAAAACCACAGAGAAATATTTATCAAATTTTAATAATATCAAAAATGTGAATTTAAAAACGATTTTTTTAAAACCAAAATTTGGTGATGCTAGCGGTGTTCGAGGAGCTGCAATATTGAGTAAGCAAAATGCTATTTAATTATTGATCTAATTTCTTTATTTAAAAACTGCTTTGGTTTTTCACATTTAATAGAAATTCCATATTTTTTATTATTTTTTGCAGATAAATGAATTGCCTCTATTATGTTTAAAACGTGAAGAGATAAAATTCCATTACACCTATGTTGTTTCTTATTTTGAATAGAGTTTATCATTTCTGATAATCCTACGCCTCTATAATTTGCGTTAGTAGGAGACTCATTTGCTCTAGAGCTTTGGGTTCTAATATTTATTTTTCCAAGAGTCATTTTATTTGTTTGATGATCTTTCCATGAACTGCCTAATTTCTTACTGATTAAAACAGATCCACCAAACATATTTGGATCTGGAACTATCATAGAACCATTTTCTCCATAAAGTTCTATATGATTCCTTAGATGAGAAATAACATCAAAAGATAAAGTTAATCTAATTATTGTGCCATTATGAAATTTTATAGTAGAAAAGTAAGTTGTTGGACACTCTACTTTAAATCTTTTACCTTTTTTTGGACCTATACCAATAGTGCGCTTATCAACTCCTTTTGAGCTTATACTTGTTACTTCTTTAGCTGGACCCAATAAATTTACTAAGGCAGTTAAATAATACGGACCCATATCTATAACTGGCCCACCTCCTTTTTTAGCAAACCAAGGCTCTGGATTAGGATGGTAGGATTGTATTCCCGGATAGGCAAATATTCCTGTTCCAAATTTCACTTTACCTATCACTTTTTTATCTAAAAGCTCTCTTGCTTTTTGATTTCCTCCACCTAAAAAGGTATCTGGAGCATTTCCTATATAAAGTTTTTTTCTTTTTGCAATTTTTATAAGTTCTTTTCCATCTTTAAATGATACTGCTAAAGGCTTCTCAGAATAAACATGTTTACCATTAAGTAATGATTTTTTAGCTATTAAATAATGTGCATTAGGTATTGTTAAATTTAGAACTACTTGAATCTCTTTATCTTTAAGCAATTCATTGACTGAAACTGAACTTATCTTATAAGTTTTTGCGCACCTTTGAGCTGCAAATTTATTTATATCAGCGCATTTAATTATTTTAAAATTATTGAAATATTTATGAGCTCTAAAATAAGTCTCAGCTATATGACCGCAGCCGACTAAGCCGACTTTAAAAATTTTATCCATTAAAAAGCTTATACACCTTTTCTCTGTTTTTTCTTCCCGTCTAGGTGTTCTTTTAGGGCTCTTTTATTTTCCTCAGTTGTAGGTAGTGAAAGAGTGGGACTTTCCCAGTACGCAGAGCCTTCTAACCATTGATAACCGTCTGTTTGAATGCTTATAACATATGTTTTCTTTGATTTTTTTGCTCTTTTAAAAGCTTCCTCTAGTTCAGATATCGAATTAACTTGTTCACCATCTGCTCCCATACTTTTTGCATGTGAGGCAAAATCAACCGGAACAAGATTTGGGGTTTTTGAGCTCTTCAATAAACAGTTAAATTCTTTACCACCTTTATATAACTGAAGTCGATTAATAACTGCATGACCTCCGTTATCGCAAACTATAATAATCAATTTATTATTAGTTATTACTGAACTATATATATCTGAGTTATATAGGAGGTAAGATCCATCACCTACAAAAGCTATAACTTCTTTATTTGGATTTGCCATTTTGATTCCTAATGCACCTGAAATTTCGTAACTCATACAACTAAAACCCCATTCAGTTTCATGAGTATTTAGCTCTCTAGGCCTCCAGACTTGAACAACTTCACCTACTAAACCACCAGCAGCAGTTACTGCTATGTCTGATGGATTAGAATTTCTATAAATTGCCCCAACTGCGTGAGCATAACTAGGTAATTTCTGATTTGTTGGACCGCTCTCTTTATCAACATATTCATTCCAACTTTTTAATTCCATTTGTGCTTTTTTATTCCAGCTATCTTCTGCTTTCCAACTTCCAAGAGCTAGAGATAGTTCTGATAATGAAACTTTTGCGTCACCAACTACTGCCTGCGCCATATGTTTGTTTGCGTCAAATCTTGCTGCGTTGATGGATACAAGTTTAAAATTTGGGTTTTCAAAATTTGCCCAGGATCCTGTTGTGAAATCTGCTAGTTTTGTTCCGATAGCTATTGCTAAATCTGTTTTTTTTGCCATATTGTTTGCTGCTTTTCCACCAAGACCACCAATTGGGCCTAAAAAATGAGAATGATCCCTTTTCATAGTAGAGTAACCCATAACAGTTTGTGTTACTGGTATATTATGTTTTTTTGCAAAATCAGATAATTCTTCCATAGCATCAGAATAAAAAACACCACCTCCTGAAATTATTATTGGATTTTTAGAAGATTTGATAACTTCAACTGCTTTTTTTATTTGATAATCATCTGGTCTTGATCGTCTAATTGAATGTATTCTTTCCTTAAAAAAATCCTCAGGATAATCAAATACTTCACCTTGAACATCTTGGCTTAAAGAAATACAAGCAGGACCGCAATCGGCAGGGTCAAGCATAACTTCAATAGCTTGAGGCAAAGTAGAAATAATTTGTTCAGGTCGTGTAATTCTATCAAAATATCTTACAACAGGTTTGAATCCATCATTTTGAGTAATTCCAGGATTGTTGAAATGTTCAACCTGTTGAAGTACTGGATCTGGCATTCTATTTGCAAATGTATCACCAGGTAAAAATAATATTGGAAGTCTATTGCTCATAGCAACAGCTGCGGCTGTAATCATATTTGTAGAACCAGGTCCAACTGAACTGGTTGCAATGAATATTTGTTTTCTTCTTTTTGCTCTTGAGTAGGCTATTCCAGTTAGAGCCATATTTTGCTCATGATGACCTCTCCATGTTGGAAGTTCTTTTTGATTTTCTTGAAGCGCTTGCCCTAAGCACGCAACGTTACCATGTCCAAAAATTCCAAATGCGCCTGGAAACAATGGTTCTTTCTTTCCATCAATTAAAATTTTTTGTTTTGTAAGGAATTTAACAAGAGCGTGAGCACAAGTAAGTTGAATGTTTTTCATAAATTCTTTATAAGATAGATAATTAACTTAATATATTCAATAATTATATATAATATATGTACGAAAAATTTGGTCAGTTTATCGATGGTAAATGGCAACAATCATCTAGTGGTGAAACTTATGAAGTGATCAACCCAGCTACCGAGGAAATTATCGGTAAAGCATCAAAGGCAAATAGTAAAGATATTCAAAGAGCTCTTAAATCAGCAGAAAAAGGTTTAGAAATTTGGAAAAATACATCACCATGGGAAAGATCAAAAGTAATTAGAAAAATTTCCGATCTGATGAGAAAAAAAGTTGATACGTTATCAAAGTGGCTTACTTTAGAAGTTGGCAAGCCTCTTTCTGAAGGCGCGGGCGAAGTAGGGGGTGCAGCTGATATATTTGAATGGAACTCTGAAGAAACAAAAAGAATTTTTGGTGAAATAAACCAAAGTCGTTTTCCTAATACAAAAATACATGTGATTTATCAGCCTGTTGGCGTAGTGGCTGCATTAGTTCCTTGGAATTTTCCAGTTATTTTAGCATCAAGAAAGATTTCTACTGCTTTAGCTGCTGGATGTTCAGTTATAGTTAAACCTGATGTAATAACTCCAGGTAGCGTTATGGAAATTGTCGATATATGTAAAGAAGCTGGTGTTCCTTCGGGCGTGGTCAACTTATTATCTGGCGATCCAGCAGCTATTTCTTCTGAATTAATTCAATCTGATATTATTAAAAAAATTTCTATTACTGGATCAACTAGAGTAGGTAAGTTAATCCTAAAACAAGCTGCTGATAAGGTGCAAAGAGTAACAATGGAATTAAGCGGGCACTCTCCATTTATCGTTTTTGATGATGTTGATCTAAATAAAGTAACAGATATGGCTATAACAGCAAAATTTAGAAACAATGGTCAAGTTTGTATTTCTCCTAACAGATTTTATATCCATGAAAAAAAGAAAGATGAATTTGCTGATTTAATGGTAAAAAAAACAAAGAAACTAAAAATGGGTAATGGTATGGACAAAGACACTTTGCTCGGACCTTTATGTACAAAAGAGAGATTAGAAGGTGTTGAAAGGTTGGTGGAAACAACCAAAAAAGAGGGTGGAAAAGTTCTCTTGGGTGGTAAAAGAGCCGCAAACTTTAACAAAGGCTATTATTACGAACCAACTATTTTTGATAATATCAAAGATAATTTTACAGTCATGAAAGAAGAACCATTTGGACCTATAGTTCCAATTCTTAGTTTTAAAGATTTTGATGAAGTAATGACTAGAGCTAACGACAATGATTTGGGTTTAGCAAGTTACGTTTATACAACTGATTTAAAAAAAGCAAATCAAGCATCTGAAAAATTAGAAACTGGTTGTGTAGCAGTTAATACACCCGTAGTTGCCGTTGCAGAAGCTCCATTTGGAGGAATTAAACAAACTGGATATGGAAGAGAGGGTGGATCTATGGCAATTAAAGATTACTTAAATATTAAATATACTCACTTTGGCATTTCTTACGAATGAGAAAAAACAAACTTAAAGAAATGTTCAAAGAAGGAAAGCCAATTGTAAATGGCTGGTTACAAATTCCGAGTGGTTTTTCTGCTGAAGTTATGGCCCACCAAGGCTGGGACTCTTGCACTATTGACATGCAACACGGTGTTGTTGATTACGTGAATGCACTAAATATGCTCCAAGCTATATCAACTACAAATGTGACTCCATTAGCAAGAGTAAATTGGAATGAACCTGGTCAAATAATGAAAATATTAGACGCAGGTTGTTATGGAGTTATATGTCCAATGGTTAGCAATAGAAAAGAAGCAGAAAATTTTGTTCAGGCATGCCTCTACCCATCTAAAGGTTATAGAAGTTTTGGGCCAATCAGAGGATTGTTATATGGCGGAAGTGATTATGCCAAACATTCAGACAATGAAATTTTAAAATTGGCAATGATAGAAACCAAAGAGGCGCTTGAAAATTTAGATGAAATTTTAGATACTCCAAACTTAGATGGTATATATATAGGGCCCGCTGATCTTAGCTTAGCAATTGGAGAAGAACCTGGCTTTGACAAACCAGAGAACACTGTCGCCTACAAAGAAATTACAAGAATATTAGAAGCCGCTAAAAAAAGAAGTTTATTCGCTGGTATTCATAATGGAACCGCTGAGTACGCTAAAAAAATGATCGAAAAAGGTTTCAATTTAGTAACTGTAGGATCTGATCAAAGATTCATGAGCTCAGGAGCAAAAACTGCCATAGAAAAAATTAAAGGAGCAAAAAAAGGTCCAGATTCTAAAGGATATTAAGTTTAAGTGACTTATTTCGTTTATATGCTCAAATCAAAGGGCAAGAAAACTATAACATATGTTGGTTATACTAATAATTTAAAAAGACGAATAGATCTTCATAATAATAGTAAAGGGGCAAAATTTACAAGAGGGCGAAAGTGGAAATTAATTTACAAAGAAGTATATAGGACTAAAAAAGAGGCAATTTCTAGAGAATATTATATAAAGAATAATAGAAGTCTAAGAAAAAAAATAAAAAATGAAAATAGCAATATTATTACCGTTTAAAGATACTTATACAAAAGATAAAGCGGGATCTGCATCCATATGGGTAAAAGACTTTATAAAAAAGTCAAAATACAAGAGTAAAATATTTGTTTATGGATATATCAAAAATTTAAAAAAAAAAAATCTTATTAATCAGAAAAATTATATAAATATAAAATATAACTTTGATTTTTACATCGGAAGTAAAAATAAAAAATATGTTGAAATTTTTAATAAACTAATCAAAGATAAAAAAATTAATTTAGTAGAGCTTCACAATAGACCTAATTATATTGATCATTTAGACAAGAATTTAAAAAAAATTTTAATTTTTCATAACGACCCTTTAAATTTAAGTGGATCAGAAACAGTTAAAGAAAGAAAAAAAATTATTGATAATTGTGAAAAAGTTTTATTTGTAAGTAATTGGGTTAAACAAAGATTTTTTGAAGGATTTAAAATTAAAAACGATAACAAATGTGAAGTAGTTTATCCAAGTATAAATAAGTTAAAAAACTTTCCAAAAAAAGAAAACATAATTATATTCGTTGGAAAATTAAATAAATCTAAAGGATTTCATTTATTTGGCTCTGCTATAAAAAGAATTCTTAATGAATTTAAAAATTGGAAATCAATTGTAATTGGAGATGAGCCTAGAGAAAAATATAATTTTAAACATAAAAATTTATCTTTGCTTGGCTGGATAAATCACGACAAAACTTTAAAATATTATGAAAAATCAAAAATAGCGGTAAGTCCGTCTACATGGGAAGAGCCATTTGGAAGGACCTCAATGGAAGCTGGCTCTAGGGGATGTGCAACAATCATATCAAATAGAGGAGGTATAACTGAAACAAATTTAAATTCTATAATATTAAAAAAACTTACGTCTTTAGAAATCTATAAAAATATAAAATATTTAATTAAAAACGAAAAAAAAACTCTTAAAATTCAAAGGGAGTCTTTTAAAAATGTTGTTCATGAATTAGGAAAAAACTCACGAAAAATTGATGAAATTAGAGATGAAATTTTGAATAATTTTAATTTTAACGTAAATAGAAATAGGAAATTCAAAATTATTCATATATCCAATTTCGGGCAAAGACAGGCTAATAGGCTGTATAATATTTCAATAGCAAAAAAATTAACTAATGGTCTTATTAGAAATGGACATGATGTTATTAATATTAGCGACAGAGATGTTGTAAGATTAAATAGAGGTTTAAGGAACTTTAATAAGGGCTCTGATTATTTAGATAATTTGCTTTTAGAAACAATTGATAATTATAAGCCTGATGCAATGGTACTGGGTCATGTTAATAATATTCAAGAGAAAACTTTAGAATTTGCTAAGAATAAATATAAAAATTTAAAGATAACCCAATGGTTTGAGGATAATCTCTCTAAAAATGGTCCTGATCCAGTAACAAATAAAAAGAATTTTTTAAAATATATAGATTATTTAGACCATAGTTTTGTCACTTCAGATCCTAAAAATTTAAAACTTGCTAAGAAATATTCCTGCAGTTATTTACCTATTCCAGTAGATGAGAATATTGAATATTTGAAATGCTATCAAAATAAAAACCCAATAAAAGATCTATTTTTCACAATGAGTCATGGAGTTAATAAAGGTGTTCTTAGAAAAAATAAAATAGATATAAGAGAACCTTTTGTAAAAAAACTGATTTCATTAAATTCAGATATTATTTTTGATATTTACGGCTATAAAAACCAACAGCCTATATGGTCACATGATTTTTATAATGCACTTTATAAATCCAAAATGGCTTTAAACTTAAGTAGAATCAACAATGTAAAATATTACTCAAGTAATAGAATTGCTTCATTAATTGGGAATGGAATTCTAACATTCGTTGATATAAATACAAAATTAAACGATTTCTTTGATAACGATGAGGTTGTCTTTTATAAAAATATAAATGATTTATCAAAAAAAATTAATTTTTATAAAGAGAATACAAACAAAAGATTAAAAATTGCCAAAAATGGTAAAGAAAAATATTTCAGAATTTTTAACAACAAAATTGTAGCAGATTATATTTGCTCGAGGCTTTTCCAAAGAAATATTAAAAAAGAGCTTTCTTGGATGAAATAAAATTATGAAATTTTCTATAGTTATTCCAACTTTTAATAATCTGGAATATTTAAAGTTATGTATTAAAAGTATTAGAAAAAATTCTTTATTCGATCACGATATTATCATCCATAATAATGGTGATATGGAGCCTGACAAATCTTATCTAGAAAGAAATAAATGTATTTATTCTAAGACTAATTACAATGCTGGTATTTGTGAAGGCGTAAATAAAGGTGCCGAAAAAGCATCTACAAACTATATAGTTTATGCTCACGATGATTTTTATTTTTTACCAGGTTGGGATATTGCTTGGAAAAAAGAAATTGAAAAATTAAACCATAATTTATTTTATTTATCCGGCACGATGGTTCAAAACGGACAAGTAAATTTTGATTGTGGTGAAAATATTAGTGACTTTGATGAAGATAAATTGCTTAAAAATAATGATAAAATAAAATATTTTGATTTTCAAGGTTCTACATGGGCCCCGCATATAGTTCATAAAGAAACATGGAATAAAGTAGGTGGTTTTAGTGAAGAATTTTTTCCAGGAACAGGCTCCGATCCTGACCTTAACATGAAACTTTGGAATGTTGGTGTAAGAATATTTAAAGGAGTGGGGGATTGTAAAGTTTATCATTTTGGTTCAATAGTTACTCGTAAAAAATTTAAAAAAAATAAAAATATAATTACCGAGTCAGGTAGTAAGGGTGGTAAGATTTTTTTGAAAAAATGGGGGTTCTCTATCAAATTTTTTACAAAATATTACTTACGTGGCTGCAAAACTACAAAATTTAAAAAAATTATTTGTAATAAATATGACGGACCACTTAAAGAACCTAACAAAAACCTTGGCTTTTATATAAACCTACTCATAGATAAAACAAAAAGATTATTGATATCTGATAAAATTTATAAAAACAAGTAAATGAAAAAATTAATACGAAATATTTATAATTTATTGTCTATTTCAACCCCTTTTTTTATAATCTTTAACTATATAAAAAACTATTTTCCGAACTACAGAAAAAAAAAGCAATGTTTAAAAATAGATAAAGAAATTTATCACAATTTTAAGTCGGTAGATATTACTAAAAAATGGTTCACAAATAATCTTTATTTTTTATCTAAAAATCTATCTACATTAAAAGTAAAAAACTTATTAGAAATTGGTTCATACGAAGGGCGTAGTGCCGTTTTTTTTGCTGATATTTTCAGAGAATCAAAAATATCATGTGTGGATACTTGGTCAGGCAGCGATGAACACGAAAATATTAACTTTAAATTAATTGAAAATAACTTTGACCAAAATATTAAATTTTTGAAAAATAATCAATTACTCACAAAATTTAAAATGACCTCAGATAATTTCTTTACTCAAAATACTGAAAAGTTTGATTTTGTGTATATTGATGGAGATCATTCAAAAGAACAAGTTCTTAAAGATTTACAAAATTCTTGGTCTGTTTTAAATAATAATGGTTTTCTTTTAGTTGATGATTATATGTGGTGGTATTATAAAAATTTAGAAAATAATCCTGCATCATCAGTAAATATTTTTATAAATGAAAATATCAACCAAATATCAAAATTAGTAATTTGGCATCAAGTTTTAATTAAAAAAAAGTAGTTATTTATTTGAAATTTTATTTAATGCGTTATTTTTAAACAAATCAGCTTCTTTGATATATCTTCGAACCATATCTACTGATTTATGACCAGTCATAGCCATGATGTTTCTTTCACTAGCTCCATACTCAGCTGTTGTTGTAGCAAAACCTGATCTAAGGCTGTGACCAGCGTATTTTTTTTCATCTAATCCTGCGCTTAGAGCATGTTTCTTAATTATTAAAGCTACATTCTTATCTGATATAGGAAAAACTAAATTGTCTTTATTTTCAATCATCCAATTTTTAAGGTGAACAACTGGACAATATTCTACATATTTAAAAGAGGGGATTGCTTTAGTCATTCCCTCTCCAGTTTGATCCGATTTAGATTTTTTAACAAATATTTTTACTCCCTCGTTAACAAATTCGACATCATCTTTACTAATGGATACTAGCTCTGATCTTCTAAATCCTCCCGAGAAACCTACTAAAATTAATGATTTATCTCTTAATTTTTTAAATTCACTATCATCAGAATCATTTATTACTTTAATAATTTTTTTTAAATCATTGAATAATAACGGTTTTTTTGCTTTTTGATGAACACCAATTTGTCTTTTTATACCGAGTAAATTTTCAACAATTATTGGATGTTTTGTATCTAAATAATGACCTTTATATCTATGCATAACATTTATAGAAGCCAAACGTCTTTTTAATGTGCTATATTTAGATTGTTTAGATAAATATGTCAGATAAAGAGAGACTGTTTTTGGATCTGTGGGCATACTTGTCATCCCATGTTTTGAGCAGAATAATACAAAGTCATTAAAATCAGATTTATAAGCTCGAATAGTATTTTTAGCTTTTGATAGCTTTAGATTGTCTAAAGTTTCGATTTCTAGTTTTTTAATTTCAGTTGTTAAATCATTCATAATTTCCGATAACCATTAATTATCGGAAATAATATATTAAGTGATTTTAGATGTCAATACGTATAATTTTAGAGATAATGATTAAATTTATTCTTCCTATAGCATTATTTATTGCAGCCGTTTATGGAATTTCGTATTTCTGGACAAACTCGAATCCTAAAGGCAAAAAAACGATTGCTCTAGGCTTAATAATAGCCCTTATAATAGGCATATCTTTAACAATTTTCTTAATATTTGACTAATGAAACTTGTAGGAACTAAATTTCAGCTAAAAGTATGGACTTATTTGAGTAAAATACCTCGTGGAAGAGTAAAAACGTACTCACAAGTGGCAAAAGCTATAGGAAAACCGCTTGCTGTGCGTGCTGTAGCCAATGCTATAGGAAAAAACCCCTATGCACCCAAAATACCTTGCCATAGAGTGATTAGATCTGATGGATCGCTTGGCGGCTATTCAGGCAAAGGAGGAGTTAAAACTAAGAGATTTTTACTTCAAAAGGAGGGTATAACGCTCTAGAATTGTTATTTGGCGGGCGATCGGGTCTATTACCCCCTATTCCATTGTATTTTTTATCCACACAACAGTTGGTTGTACTCTTAAATCATTAATCGCAAAAAATAAGCCCTCTATGGCCATTTAAACGGTATATTCCTAATATGCAAAGCTGCTGGAAATATTAACTATTTATGCTTCTAGACTGCTCTAAAACACCCTATTTTAAACGATTTATTGGTATATCCATTTCAAAAAGCAGATCAATTTTATTCCTAAAACATGATTTTTTAAAGATTCACAGAGAGATCCATTATTTTTACTCTTAAATAGATAAATTTTTCCCAATTTATCAAGATTTTCTCATATATATAAATAATACTTACCTACTAATGAATATTATACTTTAATTACTTTAGGTAAAACACTGTATTTATTGAAAATACTTAAGACTTAAATAAACCACAACGGGGATAGTTACAAATGACATTAACGTTGAAGTAACTATAACGCTAGCAATACTATCGACTACCCTTTTCTCTGAATACATCGATCCTACCAAGTAAGTCAGGATAGCACTAGGCATTGCAGATTGTATCAAAAGAACTCCAGCAGCCAATCCAGAAAGGTTTAAATATTTAATTAAAGAAAATCCAATTACAGGACCAATTACAATTCTAATAAAGCTTAAAACAGACGCATTTAACCATGAAACAACTTTTAGCTTTGTTAATGCTATTCCTAAGGACATAAGAACTAGAAATATTGTAGTGTAGGTTAATAAAAACGTAGTATTCACTACAAAACCAGGAACCTCCCAGTCAAAATATAAAACTAATACGGCCGCTATTATCCCGTAAATAGGCATATTAGTAATCAATATTTTCAGTGAAAAACTTTTTTTTGCTAAAAGAACCCCTAAAGTGAAGTGAAGCAAAATAATTACTGATGCAATTGCTGAAGCTATACCTAGACCCTCAGTGCCGTATGCAAATAAGCAAATGGGTATACCCATATTGCCGGTGTTTGGTAATATTAATGGAGGGAGTTCACTTACTAAGTCCTTTTTCATTAAAGCAAGAACAATTACACCTATTAATGCAAAACCTCCAATAATAATTAAAGCGTAAATAAAATATTCAATAAAAATTTCTAAAGTTACACCCGTTGAAGTAATAGTATAAAAGATCATAGCTGGGGTACCTACATTGCCAGCTAGAGTAGTTATAAAATCTGTATTAAAATTAGGATCTTTTTTTCCAAGGTAATAGCCTATCCCGATAACAAAAAAGACTGGAAGTATTACGTCTATAAGTTTTATGTAGAGTTCCATTAAACTCTTACATCAGATTTTCTAGGTTTTCTCAACTTATTAGTATTATAATTAATAGCAGTTTCAAACTCCATTAATCGTTTATGAATAGATCGTAATTCTGTAATTCTTGTCCAATTATATAAAAATACAGAAAATGCATCTTTTACTTCACCGAATGCATTTACTACTTGCATCATTACACCCAAAGTGAACGCTGCTGTAAATAATCCCGGGGCCATTATTAGAAATGGAACAATAACAAATAATTGTCTGTACCATATAGCCCAAAGATCGAAATAGCCATAATGTAAAAATAATTTATGATAATTAAATTTTATACCAGTAAATAACTGCAAAATAGTTGGAGCTTGAACATAATTTTTTCTATCATCTTCACCATAAACCAATTCTTTTCTAAAAGCTGCTTCGACTTTTTGATTATTATATTCTAAACCTGGTAATTTAATACCTACAAGCCAACTGATTAATATACCGCCTAAACTAAGAATTAAAGCCACCCAAACTAAAGATCCAGAAACATCACCTAAAAATGGTACCGTTACATTAGACGATAGCACCCATAGTATTGGGATAAACGCTATTAAGGTCATTATTGCCTTAACAACTTGTAAACCAATAGACTCGACTATTTTAGCGAAGTTCATACAATCTTCTTGGATTCGTTGTGATGAACCTTCCACTTTAGCCTCTGTAGCTCTCCAGTAAGGCATATATGAAAAAGTAATAGCTTCCCTCCACCTAAAAGCCCACAATCTTGTAAACCAATTAGTAAATGCAAATAGAGTTACATATGGTAATGCAATATACAAAAACCTTTTTATAGACTGCCAAAACTCTGAGATATCCCTCTCCTCTGCTGTTTGAAGAATATCGTAAAAATCTTTGTACCAACTATTAAACAAAACATCTAAATAAGTCTGTAGAACCAATAGAGTTATAATAAAAAAGCCTCCACCGTATGACCAATAAAACCACTTTTTATCTTTAAAAAAACTTCGCCACATAAATATTATTTAAGGAAATTGTCTGCATATGATTTTATAACAAATTCCTTTTTTTTAGGTTCAATAACGTTATATGATATATTGTTTTTTTAGCATATTCTATTGCTTTTTCTTTAGATGAAAATTTTAATATAACTTCCTCCATTGTATCTGTTGAAGTCTCCCAACCCATAAAAGGATTGGTGGATGGATCCTTGGTTTCGAATTCTAGAACCCAGTCCTTAATCTTGCCTCTACCTGATTGCATTGCTGTTTTAGTAGGTATATAAATTTTTGCTTTTTTCATAATATTGGTCGGGGCGGCAGGATTTGAACCTGCGACCCTCTGGTCCCAAACCAGATGCGCTACCAGGCTGCGCTACGCCCCGATCGTCTGTTTTATAGGTTAAATATACCTTTTTGGCAATTGAAAGATGGTCTCTATACAAGTAAATAATACATATGATCCAACACATTACAAAACCATTTAGATATTTTTTTAAACTTGAGGCAGCTTCTGGGTTAGTTTTGTTATTTGCTGCAATACTAGCACTTATAATTAGTAATGGTGGTTTAAGTGAAACTTATTTTTCTACCTTAGAAAAATATATCATACTTGGTACTAAAGAGTTCGGTCTTAAACTGAGCGTTCTTCATTGGATTAATGATGTTCTAATGGCTATATTTTTCTTTTTTGTTTCATTAGAAATAAAAAGAGAATTTATACAAGGCGAATTATCCAATCCAAAACAAGCTATGCTACCTATCATAGGTGCAGTCGGAGGGATGGCAGTTCCAGCATTATTTTATATTATTGTCAATTATTCTGACAGTACGACATTAAACGGCTGGGCTATTCCTTCAGCTACAGATATTGCTTTTTCTCTTGGAGTTTTATCTTTGCTTGGCAAAAGAGTTCCCATATCGCTTAAAGTTTTTTTAACTGCACTAGCAATTATAGATGATTTAGGTGCAATCGTTATAATTGCCTTTTTTTATTCCGGCAATATTGAAGCAAAATATTTAGTTCTAATGTTAATATCTTTGATTGTTTTAATAGGATTGAATAAATATAAAATTAAAAGTTTTATACCTTTTTTAATTGTAGGTGTCTTTTTGTGGGATTTTACTCATCAATCGGGAATACATGCAACAATTGCAGGTGTTTTATTGGCATTAACAATTCCTCATTCGAAAAATAAAAACAAAGAATCAATGCTGCTTAAATTAGAACATGGTCTGTCACCATATGTAGCTTTTGGAATAATGCCACTATTTGCATTTGCAAACGCTGGGGTTTCTCTTGAAGGTCTTACTTTTAACACTTTGCTCAACCCTGTACCCCTTGGAATAGTTTTAGGTTTATTTTTTGGAAAGCAAATTGGTGTTTTTGCCCTATCCTACATAGCTGTTAAATTTAAATTTGCTGATAAACCATCTGGTTCAACTTGGTTAGCGCTTTATGGAGTTTCAATATTAACAGGTATTGGTTTTACAATGAGTTTATTTGTCGGAAATTTAGCTTTTGCAAATAACTTAGATTATATGGATGGAGTAAAAATTGGAGTGTTAACAGGCTCACTTCTTTCTACACTCTTTGGATATTTCTTGCTATTAATATCTTCTAAGAAATGATTAATAAAGAAATTATTAAATTAGCTTCCAATACTTCAAACGTAGGTCTAAGAAACACATACTCGCACAAAATATCTTTAAAAAACTCAACGTGTGGAGACAAAATTACCTTAGAACTAATAGTTGATAAAAAAAAGATAAGTTCAATGAAATACGAAACCGTGTCTTGTGTTTATTGTGAGGCATCAGCGAGTCTTTTATCGAGAAAGATAAAAGATATAAGATTAAAAGATATTAAAAATGATTTTATAGCTTTAAAAAAAATATCAATGAAAAAAAATGGAAAAGTTCCAAAAAAATTATCTGATTTCAAAAAATTGTTAAACAGCGACAATTTTAATAGATTTAAATGTGTATTTTTACCAATGGATGCAGTATTAAAAGCTTTAAAACTATGAAAAAAATATTAATTATCCTATTAATGTTCAGTTTTTTTTCAAAAGTTTCAGCCGGAAGCAATGGTACTGCGTATGATTATGAATTTAGTAGCATAGATGGAAATTTAATCAAATTAAGTCAGTATAAAGGGAAAGTAGTGGTAGTAGTAAATGTTGCTAGTAGATGTGGCTATACACCCCAATACAAAGATCTTCAAACATTATGGTCTGAATATAAAAGTAAAAATTTAGTTGTTTTAGGTATTCCTACTAATAACTTCAGACAAGAGCCAGGGTCGAATAAAGAAATTAAAGACTTTTGCGAGACAAACTTTGGAATTACATTTCCGATGACAGAAAAAACTAATGTTATAGGCACTAATTCACACCCATTTTATAAATGGGCAAGAAAAGACTTTGGTATTGCAGCAATACCAAAGTGGAATTTCCATAAAATAATAATTGGGAAAGATGGTAAAGTAGCAACTACCTTTTCGTCAATCACAAGTCCTTCTTCAAAAAAATTTATAAATACTATCGAAAAATTAATCTAAAAATTAAAACAAAGCCCGTCATAAGCTGGGATTATATTTTTCGGAAGTCTTCTTTTTAAATCGAAATAATCTAAATCAACATGTAAATTTGTTAGAATTGCTTTTTTTGGATTTGTTATTTGAATAAAATTGATAGCCTGGTCAAAATTAAAGTGAGAGGGATGCTCGCTCTTTTTCAAACAATCAATGATTAAATAATCTAAATTTTTAAGTAATTTAAAATCTTTTTTATAAATACCACTACAATCGCTAATGTAAGCTATTTTATCGAAAATATATGCTCTAGATTTAATCATACCATGTTTGACATCGAAAGATTTAAAGGCAATGGTAGTTTTATCTTTTTTAATTATGAATTCATTTTTAATAATTTTAGCTTTCATAATTGGCTTATAATCAAATACTTGTTGAAAACAAAATTTATATTTTTTTTTTAAAATATTAATTGTTCTGTAGTTTCCATATATTGGTATTCTCTTTTGATTTTTCCAGAAAAATGGTCTCATTTCAAAAATACCAGAAGTTTGATCAGAATGTTCATGTGTATATATGATTGCGTCTAATGAAGTGATCTTATTTTTTATAAATTGAAATCTTATATCTGGAGATGTATCAATAACTACGGATAAATCTTTTTTTTTTATATGTGCACAACATCTAGTTCGTATATTTTTAGTATTGTTTGAAAGTTTACCTTTATAATTTGTAATCCAAGGTGATCCTAACGAACTCCCACACCCTAAAATAGTAAATTTATTTTTCAATTTAATTTACCAAAAAGTTTAAAAAAATTATTTGAAGTAATTTTACTAAATTCTTCAAAGGAAATTTTTTTTAATTCAGATAAAAATTTAACAGTATGAATGATAAAGCTTGGTTCATTAGATTTTCCTCTTAAAGGTACTGGAGCAAGATAAGGTGAGTCAGTTTCTACTAATATTTTATCATTTGGAATGTCTTGGAATATTGATGCAAGATCTTTAGATTTTTTAAAAGTTACTACACCACTCGCTGATATAAATGCACCCAAATCTAATAATTTAAAAGCAAAATCTCGCGACCCTGTAAAGCAATGTATCAAAAATTTAAAATCTTTTTCAATTTTTCTTTTTTTAATAATTTCCAAAGTGTCTTTTTCAGCAGATCTTGTGTGTATTATTAACGGCAATTGAGTATTTTGCGCTGCAGTAATATGTTCTTCAAAAATAGAAATTTGGTTAGATTTATCTGAATGATTATAAAAAAAATCTAAGCCTGTTTCTCCAATGCCTATAATCTTTTTATTTAGCTTAACTTTATTTATAATATTCATAGAATTTATTTTATTATGTAAGTTTGCTTCATGAGGATGAATACCATATGTGCCATATACACTTTTGAACCTTGAAATGATATTTAAAATTTTTTCAAAGCTTTTATCTTCTGTTGAGATTGTGAGCATATATTTAACTCCATCTTTATTAGCTCTATCTATAGTATCTTTAAGATTAAGAGACATTGGTTCGTATGTGAGGTGGCAGTGTGAATCAATTATCATTTTCTATTTTTTTAAAAAGTATTTCTAAGTTTTTTAATTCTTTATCATGGTTAAAAACATCTTTATCAATAATACTTTTTATTGATATATCATCAATTGATAAATTCATTGAATTTAATACTTTTCCAGTAGCAATAGGTATTATTGGATTTAATAAAATAGATAAATTTTTTATTTGTTCTAAAATTGTAAATAAAATACTTTTCATTCGTTCTGGGTCTCTTTTTTTAACACTCCATGGTTCTGAGTCGTTAAAATATTTATTCGCATCAAATGAATACCCTACAACAGTTTTTATATATTCATTTAGATTTTGTTTATCCATTGCTTCAATAAGATTTTTTACATTTCCTTTCAAATCGTTGAGAAGTTTTTCATCTTTTGTATCAAGTTTATTTCCTTTGGGAATCTTATTATCACAATTTTTTTTTACAAAAGTAAACACTCTTTGACATAGATTTCCAAAATTATTTGCCAAATCGTTATTAATACAATTTTTTAAATTTTCCATAGAAATGCTTCCATCATTTCCTAAAGAAACTTCTTTAACTAGGTAATATCTGAGTTGATCAATTCCATACTCATTTATAATTTCAATTGGATCTAAAATATTTCCTAAAGATTTAGACATTTTTTTTTCATCAGATAAGATCCAGCCATGTCCAAAAACTCTTTTTGGTAAAGGTAGATTTGCAGCTAGTAAAAAAGCTGGCCAATAGATAGCATGAAATCTTAATATATCTTTTCCGATTATGTGAACGTCAGCTGGCCAAAACATTTTATATTTTTTGTCATTAGTATCTGGAAAATTTAGTGCACTAATATAATTTGTTAAAGCATCAAGCCACACATATATTATGTGTTTTTTATTATTAGGGACAGATATTCCCCATGAAAAAGATGTTCTACTTATAGAGAGATCTTTAAGACCTTTTTCAACAAAATTTATTACCTCATTTTTTCTTGAAGCAGGAAGTATAAATTCCTTATTATTTTTGTAATGTTCCAAAAGTTTATTGGTCCATGACGACAATTTAAAAAAATATGACTCTTCTTCCACCCACTCCACTAATGATCCTGAACTTTTTGAAATTTTTTTACCCTCTTTTTCCTCAATCTCATCCTCATCATAAAAAGCCTCATCAGAAACTGAATACCAACCACTATATTTATCTAAATAAATATCACCTGATTTAACCAGTTTGTTCCACAATTCATTAACAGATTTAAAATGTCTTTTTTCTGAGGTTCTTATGAAATCATCATTTGATAAATTTAAAATTTTAGTTAGTGATCTAAATTTGTCTGACAATTCATCACAAAATATTTTAGGATCTTTATTGTTTTTTTCTGCTTCTTTTTGAATTTTTTGACCGTGTTCATCCGTGCCAGTCAAAAATAAAACATTATAACCTTCTAACCTTTTAAAACGTGCAAAAATATCAGCAACAATACTTGAATATGCATGACCCATATGTGGCTTACCTGATGGATAATAAATTGGGGTAGTAATGTAAAAATTTTTACTCATTTGTGATGTTATTTTCTATCGATTGTATCAATGAATTTTGACTAAAGTTATATAAAAAAAAGTCATTTATATTTTTAAATAAAAAATTCCTTTTTTCAATAATTTTAAGTTTATCAACATTATTATAAATTTTAATTGTTTTTAAATAATATTCGGTGAAAAATAGTAATAGATCTTTATATAAAAAATTTTTTTCCTTCTTATAAAGATTCAAAATAAGATTAATATTATAAATAAATTTGTCATCTGGATTAATTTTATTTTCATTAAAAATGTGGTTAAATTTTATATAATTACCAGGTGAAATATCAATCAAATCTGTTTTTATAATTTTTTGTTGATTAAAGTTTTTTATTAAATGATTAATAGTTATTCTTTTTTTTTCAGAATTTAAATTAATATGAAATTCTATACATCTTGATTTAATTGTTTCTAACAAAGGTTTAGTTTTATTATTTATTAAAATAAAGTAATTATCAGGTCCAGGATCTTCTATTATCTTTAATAATGCATTCATACTATTAAGATTAAACATTTCAACATCGTCTAGAATCACAAATCTTTTATTTTTAATTATTGCCTTTTGTATTAATAAATTTTTTATATTTCGAATATCGTCAATTTTGACACTTTTAAAATCTGCTCCAGATATATATATAATATTTGGGTAAATGTTTTCTAAGTATTGTGAAAAAAAAGAAGACTCATTTAAAATTAGATTTTTCTCTTCGTCATAATTAGATTTATCAAAAAAAAAACTCATCAAATGAGATATCAAGGTTAATTTTCCTATACCTTTAGCTCCAGTAAATAATGAGGCTTTTGGTAACTTATTGTTATTAATTAAATTTTTAAAAAATTTAAAATGCTCCTCAAAACAGATTAATTGCTTGGTTTTTTTTGGATTAAAAAATTCTAAAATATTCATTTAATTCTTAAGTATTTAGATGTTATATCAAAAATTTTTTTTTCCAATGAATTATCATTTTTTGAAGCATCCAATATAAAATAATTTTTTTTATTTTTTGCAATTTTTAAAAAGGAATTTTGAGCTTTTCTATAGAAAGACTGAGGAAAATTATCGTATCTATTTTTTGTTTTACGTTTAAGCAATCTTTTTTTTGAGGACATTGATGATACTTTTAAAACAAAAGTTAGGTTTGGTTTTAATCCTTCTAAAATAATGCTGTGAATATAATCTATAAATAATTTATTAATTTTTTTTCCATAAACTTGATACGCAATAGTGGAGTCTATAAACCTATCACAAATAACAATTTTTTTCTTTTGTAAGGCTGGTTTTATTTTTGTTTTAACGTGCTCATTGCGGGCAGCTAAATAAAGCAGCGTATCTGTGTATTTATCAAATTTATCTTTTTTTGATTTTTTGAAATAATCATGAAGTATCAAGTTTCTTATGAGTTCAGCGCTCTTTGTGCCTCCAGGTTCACGAGTTAACAAAGTCTGAAATTTATGCTCCTTTAATTTTTTAAATAATTTCTTGCTTTGAAATGACTTTCCGCAACCTTCAACTCCTTCAAATACTATAAAAAAAGGTCTTTTTTTATACATCACCCCAAATTAAATAATTAACAGAGGTTACTAAACTTTTAAAAAAATTAACTTTTTTTAAATCTTCATGGGCAAACAAGGGTAATGTCTTTATTTTTTCATCTTTATTATAAACAACTAATTCTGCAATTTTTTCTCCCTTTTGGACTGGTGCAACTATAGGGCCCTCATATTTTAA
>CACBIC010000003.1 GCA_902539235.1 uncultured Pelagibacteraceae bacterium
ATAAACTCTTTTAAAGAAACATCTTCTAAAGAAATTATTTTAGTCTCTGATAATGATAAAAATAAAATCAAAATTCAAAGATCAGCAGAAATGATTTATGGTTTAAGAAACTTTATAGGCAATGCTATTAAATTTTCAAAGAGTAAAGTTAATATATTTTTAACGAGTGACGATAAAGAAATTAAAATCTCAGTGAATGATGACGGACCTGGATTTCCCAAAGATATAATTAAAAATTTAGGAGAGCCATATATAAAATCAAGTTCATTAGAAATAAACTCTAATTCAGGTTTAGGCCTAGGAACTTTCTTAGGTAAAACTTTATTAGAGAGACAAAATGCAAAACTATCCTTTAAAGATGATAAAAATTTAGGTGGTGCTTCTGTTGTAATTAGTTGGTCTCCTAAAAACATTTTACTATAAAAGTAAAACTTACTTTGGTTCCTGTTGCGTTAAACAATGAATTGCTCCAAAACCCCAAATTAATTCAGAACAATCAATTGGAATAATTTTTCTATTTTTAAACTCCTTTTTAAAAATTTTGATTACTATCTTATCTTTTGGATCTTTGAATATAGGCAACAAAACTGATTTATTTAATATATAAAAGTTAAGATATGATGCTGGAACTCTCACTTTATTTATATAAATAGGTTTGGGCATTGGAATTTTTCTAATTTTTATCTTTAGGAAATTAATTTTAGTTCTTTTTAAAATTTCAAAATTTTCATTGAGATTTTTATAATTTTTATCGTTCTTATTATTTTCGTAAGCAAGAAAAACTTTATTAAATTTTACAAATCTAGCGATATCATCAACGTGACCGTGAGTATCATCTCCCTCTATCCCTTTATTAAGCCAAATAATCTTTTTTGCCCCAAAAAACTTTTTAAAGATATGATTATAGTCCTTAATTTTTAAAAAAGAATTTCTTTGTTGAATTTTACTTAACAAGCATTCTTTTGTTGTAAGCAATAAACCCTTTCCATTTACATCAATAGACCCCCCTTCAAGAACTATTGATTTCTTATTAAACTTTGGACTAATGATTCTTCCTTTGTAATGATTTTTAATCTTCAAACTGACTTTATTATCTAATCTATAATTTTTGTATTTAGCCCAGCCATTAAACTTCCAATTTAATAAAATATTTTTATTTTTTTTATCTTTAATAAATATTGGCCCTGTATCTCTCATCCATACTCTATCAGTTTTACAAATTATAAATTTTACATTACATATTTTTGCATTATTTTTCTTAAGTAATTTTTTTATAATATTCTTAGATGTAGAGTTTTTTATCAAAAGATTTACCTCTTGAGACTCGGTAATTTTAGAAATTATTTTAGCAAACACATTTGGAATATTTTTAAACTTACCTGGCCAATCATTTTTATTGTAAGGCCATCCTATTAATGTAGATTGTTGTTTTTCCCACTCAGCGGGCATCCTGAAAAGGGAATTAATTTTTCTACGCATCCCTTGGATTTTTAAGAAGTCCCTTATAATAGTCTATTCTTCTATCCCTAAAAAAAGGCCAATGTTGTCTGGATGTCTCTACCTTTTTGAAATCAATTTCACAAATTAAAATATTTTCTTCTAAATTTGCCTTTTTTACTATGTTACCACTTGGATCAAACATCACACTATTACCCCAGAACTCTATCTTTTTGTTACCTTGTTTTTCAGTTCCTACTCTATTTATTGCAGCAACATAAACACCATTGGCTATTGCGTGAGATCTCTGAATTGAAAGCCATGAGTCTAGCTGCGACTTGCCAAATTTCTTTTTTTCTTTTGGATGCCATCCAATAGCAGTCGGATAAAAAATAATTTCTGCTCCCTTAAGTGCAGTTAATCTTGCTGCCTCAGGAAACCATTGATCCCAGCAAATTAAGGTTCCTAAATTTCCTTCTGAAGTTTTAAAAGATTTGAAACCTAAATCTCCGGGAGTAAAATAAAACTTCTCATAAAATTGTGGATCATCAGGAATATGCATTTTTCTATACTTTCCTAAAATTTTGCCTTTTTCATTAATCACAATACTACTATTATGATAAAGCCCAGAAGTTTTTTTTTCAAACAGTGAAATCATTAAAATAATTTTGAGTTCTTTAGCAAGCAAAGAGAAAAAATGACTGTTTGGTCCAGGTATTTTTTCAGCTAAATTAAAGTTTTTATGATTTTCAACTTGACAGAAATATTTTGTTAAAAATAACTCTGGTAGACAAATAACTTTAGCTCCTTTTTTTGCTGCAATTTTAATTTTATTTGTTGCATTTTGGATATTTTTTTTTGGATCAGACGACATTTTCATCTGCACTAATGCTATCTTTGTTTTACTCATTTTTTTTAATTGAATAAATTTTGGAAATTTCTTTTTTGTCTTGCCTGCCAATGCTTACGATGATACGCATCGCTTGCTATAAGGGGTAATACACTTGTGGCTTCAGCAAAAACCATTTGTTCCTTCGTCACATCTACTTTACCCCATGAGCTTGCCTCTTTAAGAGTAGAACTGCTGCAGGCACCGTCTCTTGTATCTGCCACAGTTATTTGAATAGCGTACTTATGCATATCTACTTTTTTACCCAATAACTCTGCACAAACCACTGTATCTTGAATAAAATTTTTAGGGACTCCACCTCCAACCATCAATAATCCTGATTGTTTAGATTTGAGTTTAATTTCAGTTAACTCTCTAAACTCTCTTATAGAGTCAATAGTAATATGATCTTTAGGATTCTGTTCTTGGTGCATTACAAGTCCAAATCCCGCAGAACTGTCAGTAAAAGCTGGGCAAAAAATTGGAACATTGTTGTCATAAGCCGATTCTATTAATGAGTCTTTCTTTTTTGCATTTTTTTTTAAGTATTTTCCAAGTTCTTTTATAAACTCTCGTGATGTGTATGGTTTTGGTTTAAGCGAATTAGCAATTTCACATATAGTTTTATCACATGCTTGTAACTCCTCCTCATCTATGTATGTGTCATATATTCTATCAATATAGTTATTTCTTAATTCAGTATCATCTTGAAACTGAGATCCTTGATAATGTTTAAAACCTAGAGCTTCAAAAAAGTCCATATCAATGATTGAAGCCCCTGTAGCCACAATAGCATCAACCATATTATGTTTGACTAAATCGGTATATAAATCCATACATCCGCCTGCAGAAGTCGATCCTGCTATTGTTAAAAAAATTGAACAATTTTTATCCTCAAGCATCTCATTATAAATGCCTGCTGCTCTAGCTGTATCTCGTGAGGTAAAAGACATTTTACTCATTCCATCAATAATTTTACGAGCATCAAAAGATTTTATATCAATATGTTCAATAGGAGAATTGAGTAGAGATTTTTTATTGTGTCCGATATTTGGACTATTTTTTTTATTCATTAAGCTACTAAAGAACCGACTTTATCATTTGTATCATCGTACATAGATATAATTGGTTTGTCACTTAATTCGTGAATTTCATTTGAGTAAAAACCATTAAAGTTTGTTCTGAAAGTAAGGCTGTATGCCCCAAGCTGACCCAACTCAATATAGTCTCCTTCTTTAATATTATTAGGTAACAAAAAAGGACCTTTCATATAATCTAAACCATCACATGTTGGTCCAAAAAAACTGAATGCAGTCAATTTTTTAGACTGGATTCTACCATCTGTTATCATTTTCGTCGGTAAAACAAAATTTGGCCCACCTGCATCAAATAAAGATCCGTAAGTTCCATCGTTAATGTAAAGATTATTCTTTTTTCTTAAAATAACTTTAACAATTGTAGAACCGCTTTCTGCCACTAGCGCTCTCCCTGGTTCACATATAATTTCAGGTAACTTACTCAGTTTCAGATTATTTAGTTCCTTTTTAATTTCATTCATGTAATTGATTAATGGCTCAGGATTTAGATCTGGGTATATTGATGGAAAACCTCCACCAACATTAATAGTATTAGGAATTATTTTTGTTTTTTTAATTATGTTTCCGATCTCTCGAATTCCTTTTGAGTAAGAAATTTTATGCATACATTGAGAGCCAACGTGAAAACTTATTCCAAGCTTTTTAGAATGCTCTTTGCACAATCTCACCAAACCTAAAGCCTCTGAAGGAAGAGCACCAAATTTTCTTGACAGATCTATTTCTGCATGCTCATTTGAAATTGCAATTCTAACAAATAATTCTAAATCTTTTGCTTGATTAGTTGCCTCTAAAATTTTTCTCAATTCATCTTTACTATCTAAGGAAAAACTTTTAACTCCGTAATCTAAGTATGCTGATGCTATACTCTCTTTACTTTTGATAGTATGCATAAAATGTAATTTAGCTTCAGGTTTTATTTTATTGATGAGTTTAATTTCATTCAAGGAGGCAACATCGAATTCATCAATTCCGTTATTAATAATTTGTTTGATAATTTTCTCGTTCGGATTTGTTTTCACTGCATACAGAACTTTACCAGGAAAATTATTCTTGAAAAATTTTACGGATTTTTTAATCTCGTTAAGCCGTATGCAATATACGGGGTAATCTGGTTGTATAGAGTTAACTAATTCGTTAACTGTTTTAAATTTTCCCATTTCATGTGTCCCTCGCGTTAAATTACACAAAGATTTTTTAAAAAATTTAATAAAAAAAACCTTATTTATTTCGCGTTTAAGGTTTTTTTTACTTTATGTAAAGGAAAAAAGGACATTTTTGTCGTGTTGAAATTTTGTCAACAGTACCTATATGAGGTCTCATGAGGTCACAAAAAAACGTTCCAGAGCAGCTAAAATTAGCAGACTTTGCTGATAAATCGCTTCTTATTCTTGATGATGACGACCCGCTCAGAGGAAGACTTGCCAGAGCTATGGAAAAGAAAGGTTTTCAGGTTAAAGAGGCTAAAACCGTTGCTGAAGGACTTAACATAGTTAAAACGGCTCCGACAGCCTTTGCAGTGGTGGACTTAAGATTAGAAGATGGAAGCGGTCTGGACGTAGTAAAAGAACTTTACAAAAACAGAAAAGAAAGCAGAATTGTAATGCTAACGGGTTACGGGAATCTACCTACAGCTGTAGCAGCTGTTAAAGATGGAGCTATCGACTATATAGCCAAACCTGTTGATGCAGATGATGTTGAGGCCGCATTGTTAGCCTCGCCCCAATCGAAAGCAAAACCTCCAGAAAATCCAATGTCAGCTGATAGAGTAAAGTGGGAGCATATCCATAGAGTTTTTGAATTATGCAATAGAAACGTTTCAGAAACAGCAAGAAGACTTAAGATGCACAGAAGAACATTACAAAGAATTCTCTCTAAAAGGTCTCCAAGGTAAATTTAAATAAATTTCCTAAGTCTTTTAAGTTGTTTTACCATTAGAGTTGCAATTAAAACTTTTAATAACTCAGCTAATAAAAAAGGTTGAGCTCCAAGCTCAAATATTGGTTTTTCCCAACCAATCAAACTTCCTAACCAAAGCATACCTAAAATATAAATAAAACTTGTTGCTAAACTTAGTTTTAAAAAAGTTTTGATTAAGTTGTTATCGTAAATAAATTTACCGGCTAAATATCCTGTAACAATAAAACCAATTAGGTAACCCATTGTAGGTCCTACAAAATATACTAAACCAACTCCTTTTTCAGGTGTGCCCGAAAAAACTGGTAAGCCTATAATACCTTCAAACAAGTATAATGAGATTGTAGCTACAGCAAGTTTCCAACCTAAAGTGATACCTATCAGCAATACAACAAATGTTTGCATTGTCATCGGCACAGGATAAAAAGGGATTTTAATTTTAGAAGATATTGCCAAAAGTATTGAACCAATCAAAGCAACAAATATATATTTTATAAATTTTGCTTGTTTTAAACTTTTTACAAATTCCATTAGCTTAATTTAGCTTTTTTTAAACTAAAATCTAGTGTTTTGTTAATTGTACAAAAACATCTTCTAAATCGCCATCTTCAGTGGAAATATCCTTAATTTCAATATTATTTTGATTTAGATAATCAACTATCTCGCTAAAATCTAAAGAATTTTTTTCATATGTAACTGAAACTGTATTTTTGTTTATTATTTTAAACTTTGCATCTTCTATAAATAATTTTCTTTCTAAATCAATATTTTTTACTTTAAAATTAATTTTTTTAGTTTTAATTCGCTCTAGCAATCTTTCAGTAGTGTCTAATGCAACTAAATTACCTTTATCTATAATAGCTATTCGATCACACATTTCTTGAGCTTCGATAAGATAATGTGTAGTTAATATTATAGTAACACCCTCATTATTGAGTTCTTTAACATTTTCCCATAAGTTATTTCTAAGTTCAACATCCACGCCAGCGGTGGGTTCATCTAAAACTAGAATTGGTGGTTGATGTACCATTGCTTTAGCAATAAGCAATCTTCTTTTCATACCTCCAGACAAGCTTCTAGAATAAGCATTAGCTTTATCCTGGAGCGATACCATTTTAAGTATCAAGTCAGTAATTCTATTTTTTCTTGTTACTCCGTATAACCCAGCTTGAAGTTCTAATAATTTTTTTGGGACTAAAAAAAGCATCTAGATTTACTTCTTGAGGAACTATTCCTATTGATGCCCTTACCTGACGAGGATTTTTATCTAAATCAAAACCCCACACATTAACTTTACCACTTGTCTTTGTAACAGCGCCACCTAGAATACTTAAAAATGTTGTTTTTCCTGCTCCGTTGGGACCAAGCAGCCCAAAAACTTCACCTTGTTTAACATTAAAATTTAATTCATTTAATGCTTTGTTTTGTTTTTTGTTTTTAGAGTTGGAGTATATCTTTGTAAGATTCTCAACAGTTAAGGCAAATTTATTCATTCTTTTTTATAAATAGATTAAAATTCAATGTAATATGTATATATGAGTACAATAAAAAAAACAGATCATTTTTATTTGGTTGATGGCTCAGGATATATTTTTAGAGCTTATTATGCTCTACCTCCTTTATCAAGAAAGAGTGATGGACTTCCAACTGGAGCGGTAAGCGGATTTTGCTCTATGTTATTCAAGCTTTTAGAAGATGTCAGGTCTGATGACTCAGAAAATAAACCATCACATTTTGCAGTAATTTTTGACTCAGCAAGGAAAAATTTTAGAAATGAAATTTATAGTGAATATAAAGCTAACCGTGCCGAAGCACCAGATGATTTAGCTCCTCAATTTGAGTATATAAGAAAATCAGTTGAGGCTTTTAATCTTCCATCAATAGAACTTCTAAATTATGAAGCTGACGACTTAATAGCTACATATTCAAAAAAGATTATTGATGCTGGAGCAAAAGTCACAGTTATTTCTTCTGATAAAGATTTGATGCAATTAGTTTCAAAAAAGATCAGGTTATTTGATCCAATGAAAAGTAAAGTTATTGGAGAGAAAGAGGTTGAAGAAAAGTTTGGTGTGAAACCCAAGCAAGTAATAGATGTCCAGTCACTCGCAGGAGACTCATCAGATAATATTCCAGGAGTACCAGGAATTGGAGTTAAGACTGCTGCAGAGCTTATCAATAAATATAAAGATTTAGATACTCTACTTGATAAAGCATCTGAAATTAAACAAAATAAAAGGAGAGAAACTTTAATAGCTAATAAGGATAAAGCTTTACTTAGTAAAAAATTAGTAACTTTAAAAGATGATGTTCCAATAAAAAATAATCTAAATGAATTTTTGATAAAAGAAATTGATAAAGACAAACTTTACACTTTTTTGAGAGATATGGAGTTTAATAGATTGTTAAGTCAAGCGATCAGTTTTTATGGTGAACCTGGAGAAAAAAAATTTAGTTCAGAAAATAAATCAACAAAAGGAACAAAAATTAGTACAAAACAATATAAAAAAATAATCTTAGAAAAAGATCTAGACAAATTGATAAAAGATTTAAACACAAAAGGCATTATTTCAGTAGACACAGAAACATCTTCATTAAACCCTCAAGAGGCCGAACTTATTGGTATTTCAGTGAGTTATGCCCCTAATAAATCTTTCTACATACCTGTAGGACATAAAAAAAATAAATGTTTAAGTAAAGATTTAGTCATTAAAAAAATGAAACCAATTTTGGAAGATCCAAGTATTAAAAAGGTGGGCCAAAATATAAAATATGATTATATAATATTTAAAAAATCTGGTGTCGAGCTGACTTCGATCGAGGATACAATGTTGCTTTCATATACATTAGATGCAGGAAATAATCGGCACAACATGGATACTTTATCAGAATTACATCTTGGCCATAAAACCATTTCTTACAAGGATCTTGTGGGAACCGGAAAAAAACAATTAAAATTTTCAGAAGTGGATTTGGATAAAGCTACAGAATATGCAGCTGAAGATGCAGATGTAACTTTGAGATTATATCAAATTTTGTCTGAAAGAGTAGAAAAGGAAAAACTCAATAAAATTTATGAAATTTTTGAAAAACCTATGATTAAGATACTCTCTAAATTAGAGACCTGTGGAGTCAAGGTAGATGATAATTATTTAAAAGTATTATCAAAAAAATTTGAGGCAAGATTGATTAAAATAGAAAAAGAAATTTTTAAAATCTCTGGAAAAGAATTTAACATTGGATCTCCTAAACAACTTGGTGAAATAATTTATAATGATCTTAAAATTGCAAAATTGAAAAAAACAAAAAAGGGCAGTTTGGCTACGAGCGCTAAAATATTAGAGGATTTAGCTTTGACAGGCCATAGATTTCCTAATTTAGTATTAGAATGGAGACAAGTCTCAAAGTTAAAAAGTACCTACACTGATGCTCTTCAAGACCATATTAATAAAGATACAAATAGAGTTCATACGTCATTTCTTCTAGCAGCTACAAATACTGGTAGATTAGCTTCTAGTGATCCAAACTTACAAAATATACCAATAAAAACTTCTGATGGAAAAGAAATAAGAAAGGCATTTGTTGCGGAAAAAGATAATATTTTAATTTCTGCTGATTACAATCAAATTGAAATGAGAATTCTCGCTGATATGGCAGATGTCAAAGAATTAAAAAAAGCTTTTAAAGAAAATCAAGATATCCATAACCTTACAGCAAGCCAAGTTTTTAACTTACCAATGAATAAAGTTTCAGAGGATCAAAGAAGGAAAGCTAAAGCAATTAATTTCGGAATTATTTATGGCATTACACAGTATGGTCTTGCTAAACAAATATCAGTTTCAAATGATGATGCACAACAATTTATAAATTCTTATTTTAAAAAATTCCCTGAAATAAAAGATTATATGCAAACAACTGTTAAAATTTGTAGAAAGCAGGGATTTGTTACAAATATCTTTGGCAGAAGAATTCATTTAAGAGGCATTAATGATAAAAATTTTAGTGTAAGAAGCTTTCAAGAAAGAGCTGCAATTAATGCTCCGATACAAGGTTCTGCAGCAGATATAATTAGACTTGCAATGATAAAGATAGATAATACTTTGGGACAAAACAAAATAGCAAAAATGTTACTTCAAATTCATGATGAACTAATTTTTGAATGTTCTAGGAAAGATGAAAATAAAGTAAAAAAATTAATTAAAGATGCAATGGTTTCGGTTTCAAGTTCTGAACACCATATGTTTTCTATTCCTTTGGAGGTAAGTATTAATTCTGGCAATAATTGGGGAGAAGCACATTGATCGCCTAAATTTTGACATTAAGATTATGAAAATAAACGTATGGCACACACAATAGCTTTAGTTGACGATGACAGAAACATACTTACTGGAATAAGTATGGCCCTAGAAAGAGAGGGTTTTAAAGTTCAAACTTATATCGACGGAGAATCTGCTTTAATTGGTTTAACAAGAAATCCTCCGGATTTAGCAGTTTTAGACATTAAAATGCCAAGAATGGACGGTGAGGAGCTCTTAAAAAAATTAAAGAAGAAAATGTCAATTCCAATAATTTTCTTAACATCAAAAGATGAAGAAGTGGATGAATTACTGGGGTTAAAACTAGGAGCAGACGACTTTGTGAAAAAATCTGGAGGATTTTCAACTAAAGTCTTAATTGAGAGAATTAGGGTTCAATTACGAAAAAAAAATAATGTTACTGATGATACAAAAAATATAATTACACATGGAAAACTAAAGTTAGACCCAGCTCAATTAGAGTGCGAATGGGGTGGAAAACCTTTGCCAGATAAGTTGACAACTACAGAATTTTTAATAGTCAAAGAGTTAGCAAAAAGACCAGGAGTTATTAAAGAACGAGCACATTTAATGGACATCGCATATAAAGAAAATACTGAAATAGAGGACAGAACTATTGATAGTCACGTAAAAAGAATTAGAAAAAAGTTCAAAAAAGTAGATGAAAAGTTTTCAGCAATTGAAACTAGATATGGAAGCGGGTATAGATGGAATGTTAGTTAATGAAACCAAAAAAAACAGCATCAATTCTTAAAAAATTTTTATTATTTAACTTAACTACATTTTCTATACTAGGATTATTCACAATATTTTATCTAAAAGCTATTCAACCAAACTTAGTAAAAAAAAGAGCAACTGATCATAAAATTATTATTAGCAATACAGTAGACCACTTAAAAAGACTTAATGTAAATTACAGCGAAGATGGAATTCGAACATTTTTACTGTCCACAAGATTTCTATTTCAAAGTTTAGATAGAGTACAATTTTACGATTTATCAGGAAAACTCATTGGAGATACAAATATTCTAGATTTAGATCAAAATGTTTTTTCAAGATCTGACGTTATTATTGAGGAGACTATTGGTGGCAAAAAGTCAACTAATGAACCTTCTTTTGAAAAATCTAATGAAAAAAGTGACGACTCTCTCAAGAAAATCTTACAACAGTATAAGGGCACTCCACTCACATTATCTGAGGTTAACAAAAATGATTTTTTTGTAAAAACTTTGAGTGAAATTAATCTTAAAGATCAAAATATTGGTTTTATATTAGTTTCAGAACAAGCAAACGATATAATTAATGCTGTTAAGGAGAGGAAAGATTTTATTATAAGAACTGTTTTTGCAGTAGCACTTGTAATTTTAATTTTTTCAATGTTTCTTAATAAATATATTCTTAAACCTATCGGTCTTCTGGTTAAATATAGTGACTCTATTAAAAAAAAGTCCTCCGAGAGTATTAGTATAAAGAAAGTTTTTGTTAGAGATGATGAAATAGGAAAGCTTACAATGTCAATTGATGAAATGACAAAAGAATTGCAACATAGAACAAACAGAGCTGAAACATTTTCAAATGATCTAGCGCATGAGATAAGAAATCCCCTCGCATCTCTTAAAAGTGCTTCTGAACTTCTTGATAAAACAACTGAGAAAAACGAAAGTGAAAAACTTTTAAAAATAATTAATCATGATGTAGAGCGAATAGAAAGATTGATTACTGACTATTCTCAAATGCTAAAAGATGAAGCTTCTTTATCAAGAGAAAAAATGAGTAAAATTAATTTAATGGAAGTAATTAATAACGTCGTTGAAGATTTTAAACAAGATTTGAGCAATCAAAATAAAAAAATTGAAATAAAGATTAAAGAAAAGATAAGTTCAAAAAACGGAAAGTTTATTTTGGGAATAGAAAATAGGTTAGAACAGGTAATAGCAAATTTATTGGATAATTCTATTTCTTTTAGTCAAAATAATCAAAAAATTGAAATCAGTATAGCTGAGACAACAAAAAATCTCGTTATGACAATTAAAGATGAAGGACCTGGATTTTCAGAGACCTCTCCTCAAAAAATATTTAAGAGATTTTATAGCAATAGACCCAAAAGCTTTGGAAAACATTCAGGGCTTGGACTAAATATTGTGAAGAATATTGTCGAACTGCATAAAGGCACTATAGCCGCATCAAATAGAATAAATACTAAAGGAGCTCAAGTAGAAGTATTGCTTCCAAAATTTTCTTAGTGATCTTTCTTGATAAGATAGGTTTATATTGATATTAACAATTTCAAAATGGAACAAGATTATAAAGTAAAAGATATAAATTTAGCAGATTTCGGCAGGAAAGAAATTTCTTTAGCTGAAACCGAAATGCCTGGTTTAATGGCATTAAGAAAAGAATATAAAGGAAAAAAACCATTAAAGGGTGCTAGAATTTTAGGTTGTCTACATATGACGATCCAAACAGCTGTACTAATAGAGACATTAGTTGACCTTGGTGCCGAGGTAAGATGGTCATCATGTAATATTTTTTCTACACAGGATCATGCTGCTGCTGCAATAGCTAAGGCAGGTATACCAGTATTTGCTTGGAAAGGTGAAACAGAGGATGAATATTGGTGGTGTGTAAAGCAAACAATTGAAGGTAAGAAAAATTGGAAACCAAACATGATTTTAGATGATGGAGGAGATTTAACAGGTTTAATGCATAAAGATTATAAGGACATGTTGAAAGAAGTTAAGGGTGTTTCTGAAGAGACGACTACCGGCGTGTTAGCATTAAAAAAAATGGAGTCTAATAATCAATTACTCATACCAGCATTCAATGTGAACGACTCAGTAACAAAATCAAAATTCGATAATCTATATGGCTGTCGAGAGAGTTTAGTTGATGGTATTAAAAGAGCGACAGATTTAATGATGTCAGGTAAAGTGGCGATTGTTGCAGGTTTTGGAGATGTAGGAAAAGGAAGTGCTGCTTCTTTGCGTCAGGCAGGCGCTAGGGTTATGGTTACCGAAACAGATCCAATATGTGCTTTACAAGCAGCCATGGAGGGTTACGAAGTTGTCTTAATGGAAGATGCAATTAAACAAGCAGATATTGTTGTCACGGCTACTGGTAACAAAGATATTGTTACGGCTGACCATATGAGAAATATGAAGGACAGAGCTATTTTGTGTAACATTGGTCACTTCGATAATGAAATTCAAGTCGAGGCATTAAAAAATTACAAATGGGACGAAATTAAACCTCAAGTTCATGAAATTGAATTACCTAGTAAGAAAAGAATTATCCTTTTGGCCGAAGGCAGACTAGTTAATTTGGGTTGTGCTACAGGACATCCTAGTTTTGTTATGAGTGCTTCATTTACAAACCAAGTAATCGCACAAATTGAGCTATGGAATAATTCAAATAAATATGAGAATAAAGTATATGTTTTACCGAAACATCTTGATGAAAAAGTTGCAATGCTTCATTTAGAAAAAGTTGGTGCAAAACTAACAAAAATGTCAAAAGAACAAGCAGATTATATTAGCGTTAAACCATCAGGACCTTTTAAGCCGGATACTTATCGCTACTAATAGTAGCTAATGATTGTTAAATCCTTAGAGCATTTAAAGCAAATATCAAAAAAAATTTCACAAAAATTAAAAAATGGTGATTGCGTTTTTTTAATTGGTGAAATTGGTGTAGGGAAAACTACGCTCACAAGACATTTAATTAATAACATACAAAGCCAAAAAGGACTTAAAGAAACAGAGGTGCTGAGTCCCACATTCAACTTACTTTACGAATATGAAATTAAAGATCTAAAAATTATGCATTATGATCTTTATCGAATAAAAAAAACCGAGGAATTAGAACATCTTGGTATTTTTTCTGAAAATGAAAAAACAATTAAAATTGTAGAATGGCCAGACTTAATTAAAACACCATTGACTAATAAACTTGAGGTTCATTTAGAGTATGTAAAAAACGATAATGAAAGAAAAATGAATATTCATGGACTAGGTAAATGGAAAAATTTTGAAAATGAAATATAATTTGAAAAAAATTTCAGGAGATGCTTCTTTTAGAGAGTTTTATAGATTAAAAAAAAATAACAAAACTTCAATCATTGTCTCAGCTAAAAAGGAAAAATTTAAAAATCTTGCGGTATATGCAGTGATTAATAATGTGCTTAACAATAACAAGATTAATGCTCCAAAATTATTAAGTAATCACTATAAAAATGATATGATAGAAATTTCTGATTTAGGAGAAAAATCTTTCTACGATCATGTAATTTCAAAAAAAAATAAACTTAACAGCTATAAATTACTGATAAATTTATTAATTAAGATACAAAAAATAAAAGTTAAAAAATATTATAAATTTGAAAAACTTAAAATCAAAATACCAAAATATACAATTTCAAATCTCCATAAAGAGTCAGATTTGTTCTTTGATTGGTACTTAAAATATTTTATAAGCAATAAAAAAATTTATAAAATTAAAAAGATTCTAAGATCTGAATTAAATAAAGTTTACAAAAAACTTAGTTATAAAAATGATACTTTTGTACATAGAGATTTTCATATTTCAAATGTAATGATTAATAAAAATAATTTAGGAATAATTGATAGCCAAGATGCAATTATTGGAAATCCTTTGTACGATGTATCATCTTTAATTGATGATGTGAGGATAAAATTATCAAATAAACTTCAAAATCAACTTTTTAATTTTTATCATAAGAATTCAAAATTGAAGGATGATCAAATTAAAAAATTAAAAAATGACTTTGATATTTTGTCGGTTCAAAGAAACTTGAAAATATTAGGAATATTTGTGCGTTTATACAAAAGAGATAATAAAGATAATTATCTTAAGTTTTTACCTCACACATGGACGCTTATTGAGAAAAGATTACAAAACCCAGCTCTTAAGAATTTAAAAACCTTATTTTACAAACACTTATCAATCAAAAAATTAAAAAAATTTAATAATTTATGAGAATTAAATACGGAATGATCTTAGCGGCGGGATTAGGTAAGAGAATGCAGCCTTTAACACTTAAAACTCCAAAACCATTATTAGAAATAGGAGGCCGCACTCTCCTTGAAAGGGCAATTAATCTTTTTATCAATCATGGTGTAGAGGAGATAACAGTTAACGTTCATCATCTTGCTAATCAAATAGAAGAACTTATCTCAGATCTTAAATCAGATGTTAAAATTAAAATATCAAATGAAAAAGATTTATTATTAGATACTGGTGGTGGTGTGAAAAAGGGGGCAAAAGATTTTAAGAATAATCCTTTTTTTGTAATTAATCCAGATACGCTTTGGAGTGATAAATATTCTGAAGAAGTAAAATCTTTAGAAAAAGAGTATTTCAAAAATAAAAGACCCTGTTTATTACTAGTTAGAAAAGAATTATCATTGGATAATTCTTTTAAAGGTGACTTTAATTTAAAAAATAATTTAATTTCTAAAGATGAACATAACCAATTTATTTTTACTGGCTTACAAATAATGAAAAATGATAATTTAGCCTTTTTAAATAAAAATGTTTTTTCTATGAATGAAGTTTGGACTAAATTAATGAGTGAAAATAATCTTGGTGGATTGGAAAGTAATCAAAAGTTTTATCATTTAAACACCATAGAGATGTTTGAAAAAATATCTACCTTAAGTTCTATTGATTAAATATTATTTTTTTTGCCCTAGAAGCATCTAGATATAAATATTTTTGAATTTTTAATTGATTATCAAATTCGATTATTAGTGGATTTCCTGTTGGAATTTCTAGTTCATTAATCTTTGTGTCTGAAATCTTAAAGAGATACTTACACAATGCTCTCAATGAATTTCCATGAGCTGATATCAAAATATTTTTTCCATTTTTCAAATTCTTATTTATTTCAATATCATAAAAAGGAACAACTCTTTCGTAAGTATTCTTTAGGGATTCTGTCAAAGGAATTTTATTTTTGGGTATTCCGCTGTTTAAAGGGCTGAAATTTTCAAGGTAGTTACTATCTTTAGCTAGGAGAGGAGGTGCTACGTCCCAAGATCTTCTATACTTTTTAAATTGTTCTTCACCAATTTTCTTTCTTGTTTCCTCCTTATTTAAACCTGTCAATGAACCATAATGTCTTTCATTTAATTCCCAAGAAGTATTAAACTTCATGGGTAAATTCAAAGTTTTTAAGACAATTGTGAGCGTTTCAATTGCTCTTTTAAGGTAAGAAGTATAACTAATATCTATTTTGATATTCAATTCTCTTATTAACTCACCTGACTTTTTAGCTTCTTCTTTGCCTTTCTCTGAAAGATTAACATCTACCCAGCCCGTAAATCTATTTTCAGCATTCCAGGTACTTTGGCCATGTCTTGTTAAGATTAGTTTACTCATATAATTTAATTAAGTTATTATGTACTATATAAAAATCTAAATGAAAAATATTTTCTTCTCCACTTCGAAATATTTATTCTATTTTTCATTTATAATTCTATTAATTCTTTATCTGTTCCCAGGAAGTTTAATTGGTTACTTTTTATATGGAAATTTAGGTAAACAACCTGATTTTATTTCAAATCCAATAGGAACTTCTATTAATCACCTAGTATTCTTTTTCTACCTAAGTATTTTAGGTTTTATATTTCGATACAATCAAAAAAAATTTATAAATAGCTTTCCTTTTTTATTCTTGATTTCAATAATTTTGGAATTATTTCATTATCTTATTCCTAATAGAGCATTTGAACTTAATGATTTATATGCAAATAGCTTGGGAGTATTATTAGCTTATTTTATATTAAAACTTTTAAGGAAAACTAGGAACTAAATGAATTTACGTATTATTATTTTATTTTTGATTTTTTTTTCTAATACAATAGCAGAAGAAATATCTGGTATTCCAAAAATTATAGATGGAGATACTGTTCATATAAATGAAAATAAATTCAGATTAGAAGGTATAGACGCTCCAGAAATGAGACAAAAATGTAAAAAAGAGTCTTTAAAAATTTCATTTATAATTGGTTTCACATTTTACAAAGATTATAACTGTGGGAAAGTTTCAAAAGAAAAGTTAAAAAGCATAATTCGTGGATCAGAAATAAAATGTATATTTACAACTAAAGACAGATACAAAAGATATATTGCTACATGTTATAAGGAAAAAACAAACTTAAATCAGTGGATGGTAAGAAATGGATATGCAATAGCATATAGAAGATACTCAAAAAAATATATACTAGATGAAGATTTTGCTAAAGAAAACAAACTAGGATTATGGCAAGGGAAGTTTATGAGTCCAGAAAAATGGAGAAAGCTTAACTAATTTTTAGTATAACTACTAAGTGATTCATTTTAAAAAAATAATATTAATTTCAATTTTTTTTATTTTAGGTGCCTGTTCGTCGATTCCAAAAAATACTCAAAATAGTTGTGCTATCTTTGAAGAAAGATATTTGTGGTACAAACATTCCAAGGCTTCCTACGAAAAATGGGGAGCGCCTATTCATATACAACTAGCATTTGTAAAAAAGGAAAGTGATTTTAATTGGCTTGCAAAACCTCCAAGAACTAAATTATTTAAAGTAATTCCATTTAAAAGACCCTCATCTTCATTTGGATATTCCCAAGCAGTTAAAGGAACTTGGGAACAATACAAAAGAGAAACAAATAATCCACTAGCTACAAGAGCAAGATTCAAAGATTCGGTAGATTTTATTGGATGGTACATCCATAAAACAAATAAAATTTTAAGAATTTCAAAAAAAGATCCTTATCGACAGTATTTGGCTTATTATAAGGGTTGGGGAGATTATAAAAACTATTCCAAAGATAAAAAAGCAATAATTTATGCAAATTCAGTGAAGGACATGGCAAGCAAATATAGAAAACAATTGACGCTTTGCAAAAAAAATCTAGATAAAAACAAATATATTATTTTTTAAGTTGCTTCTGTAACTCAATTTCAACAGCATCAATCCTCTTGGTTCCTTTTCCAACAATTGTATAAACAGTAGGAATTACGTAGAGAGTGAAAAATGTTGAGAATAACATTCCACCAAAAATTGTTATACCAACAGTTAATCGACTTGCAGCACCAGGTCCAGTTCCAAGAATAAGTGGTAAAACTCCAATAATTGTTGAGATGCTTGTCATGAGAATAGGTCTTAGCCTGATTGCGGCAGCTTCAAAAACTGCAACTTCTAAATTTTTTCCTTCCTTTCTTAACTGATTAGCGAATTCTACAATTAGGATACCGTTTTTAGCTGAGAGACCGATCAAAATAATTAATGCTATCTGGCTATAAACATTCAATGAAGACCCAACTACTAGTAAACCAATTAATCCACCAAGAATAGCCATAGGCACAGTTAACATAATTGTTAGTGGATGCCTCCAGCTTTCAAATTGAGCACTCATGGCCAGGTATGCAGTAATTAATGCTAAAGCAAATATTACATAAAGTTCAGTGTTAGTTTTTTTATACTCTTCACTTTCTCCTTTATAAGCAATTTTTGCTTGAGGTGTATTTTGTTCTACAATACCTACTAAAAACTTTAGAGCCTCATCAAGTGAATAATCTCCAACAAGTCTTGCCGAGATAGTAACTGCTTTTTGTCTATTGTATCTTGCTAAGAACGGTGACTGTCCCTCTTCATCATATGCAACTAAGTTTGATACAGATACAAGCTTTCCATTGTTTTTAGATCTCACAAAAACTTTACTTATACTATCTGGCTCTTGGCGATCTTTGATATCACCTTGCAAAATTATAGAATATTCTTTTCCATCTCTTGTAAAGTTTGTAACTCTTTTTGAACCAAAAATTGTTTCTATAGTTTTCCCTATATCTTCTGTAGAAACTCCTAGATCAGCAGCTTTTTTTTGATCTATTTTTACATTTAATTGAGGTTTGTTCAGATCAAAATCATCTTGAATAGAGGTAAGACCAGGATTTTTTCTTGCTTCTTTTTTAATTATCTCTTTCCACTCAATCAATTGTTCATACGTGTTACCCAAAACAACAAATTGAACAGGACTTTCTATACCGCCAGTCCTTATTCCCTGAGGCATTATTGGAAAAGCCAAAACACCCGGTACTCTCGCAATTTTTCCAAAAGACTCTCTCATTATCTCGACTCCATGACGATCTCTTTTAGCCCAAGGTTCTAAAAGAACAATTATAAAACCACTATTTACTTGTTTAGCTGACTTTCCAAAACCTGGAACTCGCATGATTAGTTTTCTATATTCACCTTTACCTACACTTGGAAGCAACAATTCCTCAATTTCTTCTGCTCTATCTTTGGTAAAATTAAAACCAGATCCTTGTGGAGCTTTTACGATTACAAAAAATGCTCCCCTATCTTCAGGAGCAATTAATTCTTTCTTAGCAAAATTAAAAAAGAATATTGTTAATGCAAGAGTACCCAACAAAAAAATAGTTATTGTTTTTCTTTTCTTAATCCAATTTAATAGTGAAACTTTATAAAGATAAGTGAGATCTTTTAAAAACTTCTCAAATTTTAAAACAATTTTTGATTTTTGCATATTTTTTTGTAAAAATTTACTAGCCAACATTGGACTTAATGATAAAGCAACAAAGCTTGAAATAATTACAGCTGACGCAAGAGTAATTGCTGTTTGAGTAAAAAGAACTCCTGTAATTCCTTTAATAAAAATTAGAGGAACAAATACTGCTACTAATACAACAGTTGTAGCTATTATTGCAAAAGATACCTGTTTAGCACCTTTGTAAGCTGCAACTAAAGGTGTATCTCCTAACTCTATTCTTCTCACTATATTTTCAAGCATTACAATGGCATCATCAACCACAATACCGATAGCTAATACTAAGGCCATCAAAGTAAAAAGATTAATTGAAAAATCAAAAATATAAATTGATAAAAAAGTTGAGATTAATGAAACAGGCAAAGCTATTAAAGGGACAACCAAGGCTCTAAGGTTGCCTAGAAATAGATAAATAATAATAGTCACCAGTATTAATGCAATGATCAGCGTTTTATAAACTTCCTTAATAGCAGATTTTATATAATTACTTCTATCAAATGAAACCTCTAACGTAGTGCCTGGTGGTAAGCTAGGTTTTAGTTCTTTTATCTTTTTTTTGATCCCATTAGCTACCGCGATGGTGTTCGCATCAGATTGTTGATAAATCCCTATTCCAACAACTTGCTTACCGTTACCTTTAAAAAGAGTTCTTGTGGACTCAGCTCCTAATTCAATTCTTGAAACATCTGACAACGTTATGATTGAACCGTCCTTAGCTCTTTTTAGTGGCAGATTTTTATAATTATCAACCTCTTTATAAGCTTTATCGAGTTTTATAGTTAGATCAATATCCCTTGACTCAATTCGCCCAGCTGGGAACTCTGTATTTTCTCGTCTAAGAACTGCCTCAACTTCTTGAGTAGTAAGATCTCTTGCAGCTAAAGCTATTGGATCTAACCAAACTCTTAGTGAGAGCTCTCTTTGACCACCAAGGCGAACTCTGCCTACGCCATCAACAGTAGAAAAAGTATCAGTTAAATATCTATCGGCGTAATCAGTTAATTCTAAATCAGTCATCGTTTCAGAGTTGAATGATAACCACATAGTAGTTCTCATACCTGCACTTTGTTTAAAAATTTCAGGTTGTTCCGCACCCTCTGGTAAATTATCAAGCACTCTAGATACAGAGCTTCTTACATCGTTAGCAACGTCATCTAAATTTAAACTCGTCTCAAATGTGAGTGTAATTCTTGAACTTTCATCTTCACTAAATGAGTCTATTGTTTCTAGTCCGGGTGTTCCTCCAACAAAGTCCTCAATTTTTTGAGTTATTTGAGTATCAACAATTTCTGCCGATGCACCTCTGTACTCAGTTTGAATAGTTACCACAGGAGGTTGCACATCAGGTAGTTCATCAGTTGGAATTTCTTGAAAAGTTACAAGACCAAATATCACTAATACTAAGCTCATTACTGAAGCCACGACAGGTCTTTTGATAGATAGGTCTGTTAAAAACATTTAATTTCTTGGATTTATAATTTTGATTTTAGCATTATTTCTTACTTTCGAGACTCCTTCAGTAATAACAAGATCGCCTTCATTTATTCCTGAGACAACAGAAACTTTTCCAAAATTTCTTTTACCAATTTTAATGTTTTTTTTTTCGGCAGTTTCGTCTCTTACTGTGTAAACAAAAGCTGTACTTCCTTGAATAGTGACAGCGCTTTCAGGAACTCCAATTTGGTTTATTTCATCATATATAATTTTCACTGTCATTAATTGCCCTGGAATGATATCGAAATTAGAATTATCTACTATAACTCTAGATAAAATCGATCTCGTTGAGGGATCTATTCTTGAGCTAATAGTTTGAATTTTTCCCTTAAAAGCTTTCTTAAATGCTGAACTTGTTATTTCTGCTTTTAATCCTGGTTTTAATATACTTACATAATTCTCTGGAACTTTTATATCTATTACTATTTTTTTTAAATCATCTAAAGTTACTATTAAACTCTCTGAACCTAAAACTCCTTGAGCAATTTCTCTTTTACCTAATTTCCCTTCAAAATCTGCAACAATCTCCTCTCCACTTACGAGCCTAAGGATTATTTCACCTTTTTTTACAAATCTATTGTCAATGTTTAATTTTCCAGAAACTTCATTAGTTTTTATTCTGTAAGTTTTTGAATTTTGTGCTATTGCGGTCCCAAAAGTTTCTATACTTTTGTAAAATAAAGATTTTTCAACTTCTTCGACGATTACACCCGGTGCAGGCCTTACGCTGAATTTTTTCTTAAAATGCAAACCAATAAAATGTCTAGCAGCAATAATTGCAAAAATAGCAATAAAGAAAATGATTAGAAAAGCTTTTAATTTTGATGATGCTTTCATTTTTAATCTAATCCGTACTCCGACCATGAGCCATCATAGATAATAGGTTTTTTACCACTTATAATAGAATTAGCTAGTCCTAAAATACATGCCGTAACTCCAGATCCGCATGTAAAAGCAATATCTTTATTTTTATCTATTTTATTCGCATCAAAAATCTTAATTAACTCCTCTTTTTTTTTTAAAGTTCTATCCTCATTTAAAAGCAATTGAAAAGGTAAATTAATAGATCCTTCAATGTGACCACTTTTTAATCCTTGTCGTGGTTCAGGCTGTAAACCTAAAAATCTATCGTTGCTTCTTGCATCTATTAATTGAAATTTTTTATTTAATATGTTTTTTTTTACTTGAGCTTTACTTATTACCATAGATAAATTTTCTTCAGCTTCGTAATTAGTTTTAGAAATTTTTGCTATTTCTTTTGATACAGCTCTATTTTCTTTTTGCCACTTTATAAAATTTCCGTCTAAGACTGAAACTAGATCAGTATTATGTCCAAAGTAAATAAAAGTATACCAAACTCTGCATGAACTAAAAATATTTGAATTGTCATAAATAATTACGTGATCAGAATTATTTATGCCCAAATTAGAAAGAATATTTTCCCATTCTTTATTTGAAGGTAGCATATGCGGTAATGAGGAGTTTTGACTCGAATTTTTATCGATATCAAAAAATATTGAGTTCTTAATATGATTTTCTTTAAATTCATTCTCAGCATTTCTACCTGAATTAGGTAAACACCAAGTGGCATCTAATATTTTCACTTTATTAATATTTTTTTCTAGCCATTCTGTAGTAACAAGCTGTCTCATTATCTATTTTTTTCTAAGTATTTTTGATGATACTCCTCAGCCTTACAATAATTTTTGAGTTGAGAAATATTAGTTTGAATTTTCCCATTTAGCTCTTTGTTAAACGTTTCTAAAATTTCTTTAGCTTCAGCTTTTTGACTATCATCCTCATAAAATATTTCACTTCGATATTGAGTGCCAACATCTGGATATTGCATATCTTTTTGAGTCGGATCGTGCATTTTAAAAAATAAATCTAAAATTTTTTTAAACGAAATTACTTTTTCATCAAAAGTCAGTCTAACAACTTCTGCATGACCAGTGTCTCCTCTACATACTTCTTCATATGTAACTTTATCGGATAATCCACCAGCATAGCCGACCTCTGTTTCGATTATACCTGGCTTGTTTTTGAAGTTTTCCTCAGGTTTCCAAAAACAACCAAGAGCAAGTGTACATTTCTTCATAAAGTAATTATATAGAATTGTGAGGATATTAAATTGTTAACACGAAATCAATTAGGCGTATTGTACGGGGTTGCATCTGTGGCATGTTTTGCCATGATGGATGCTTGCGTTAAATGGCTAGACCAGTTTCCTGTAGGTGAAGTGTTATTTGCAAGATTTTTTTTTGGTTTGATACCAATTTTAATGCTTGTACCTAGGAGTGAATTTAAAACTTTTTATAAAACTACAAGACCTAAATTACATGCTTTCAGAGCTGTAACAGGCACCCTAGCAATTGTTGCACTTTTTATTGCTTTGAGAGAGATACCTCTAGCAGATGTTGTAAGCTTAACTTTTGGAGGTCCAATTTTCGTTACGTTAGGTTCAATATTTTTTTTATCTGAAAAAGTAGGTATTAGAAGATGGTCTGCAGTTTTGATCGGATTTATTGGAATGTTAATGATTGTAAAACCGGCTTACGATGAATTAAATATTTATTATTTATTTCCAATAATTTTTTGTATTTTCTTTGCATGTGTAGCCTTAAGCATTAGAAGCTTATCATCTACAGAGCCTAATTATAGAATTGCTTTATACTTTTCTTTACTAAGTATGATAGTTGGTTTAGCAACACTTCCTTTTGGTTGGATTATGCCATCTAAATTTGATCTGTTTCTTTTAATTTTTACTGGCATAATTGGTTCAGTAGCAAATATTTTACTTACAGTATCACTAAGAATAGCTGAGGCATCATTAGTTACACCAACAAAATATTTAAATTTAGTATTTGCAATATTATTAGGATATTTCATTTGGGGTGAAATACCAAAAGTACTGACTCTTTTGGGCGCTGGTTTAATCATTGTAAGTTCTGTAATTATTTTTATGAGAGAGTCTCAACTTAAAAAACAAGTTGTAAGTCCGAGACCGTGAGCAAATATCCAAGTTATTGGTCAAAAGCAATTAAAACTTTATCTAAAAGAGATAAAGTTTTAAAAAAACTTATCATTAAATACAATGATAAATTTTTGACTACTAGAAAAGATATTTTTTATTCTTTATGCAAAAGTATAGTTGGACAACAGATAAGTATATCTGCTGCTAATTCAGTATTTAAAAAATTTCAAAAGAAAACTAAAAAAATTAATCCCTTAAAAGTATCAAAATTATCAATTTCACAACTTAAATCCTGTGGTCTAAGTAGACAAAAAGCTTTAGGAATAAAAGAATTATCCATAAAATTTATAAAAAAAGAATTTGATCCTAAATTAATCAAAAACATGAATGACGAGGAAGCCATTCAATACTTATCATCTTTAAGACAAATAGGTAGATGGAGCGCAGAAATGATTTTACTATTCACTTACAATCGATCTAATATTTGGCCTTTACAAGATATTGGTTTATTAAGAGCAATATCAAACAATTATAAGAAAAAATACTTTCCTCCAAAAAGTTTTTTAAATAAACTTTATAAAAAATTTACACCTTATTGTTCAGTTGCAACGTGGTATCTCTGGCGTAGCATTGATGATGAGCCAATCCAATATTAAGCACCTTCAATTGTTTGATGTTGACGTTCTGCGTATCCCTCAAGAATAGAATGTGCATCTTGATACTCTTTTGAATTGTAAAAGTTATTAGCTTCATCATAGGATGGAAACTCAATTACAACTGTTCTTGGAGATTTATCGCCTTCATTAGATTTAGATCTTCCACCCCTAATTAAAAATTTTCCTTTATATTTTTCAACTGCTGCTCTAGCTTTGACAGCGTATTCTTTTAACTTTTCCTCATTACTTATACTTTTATAAACACAAACTACGTATCCTTTCATTTACAACTCCTTTGAAATAAATTAACTTTTTTCATGGCAGATAAACTTATTATTGATTGGAAAGAGTATAATCTAATCGTTGAAAAATTAGCAATACAAATTCATGAAAGTGGTTTTAAACCTAATTTGCTTATTGGTATTGCAAGAGGTGGCCTTCCAATCACTGATGTCTTAAGCCGAGTTTTTAAATTAAAATGTGCTTATCTTGCCGTAGAATCATACTCTGGAGAGGGCACAGAGGATCAACAAGGGGATTTGGTTTTCTCAAGAGAAATGAGCTCTACTGTTCAAGACATGAAAGGTAACATTCTTTTATGTGATGACTTATCTGATACCGGGGTAACGCTAAATAAAAGTATTGATTGGTTAAAAAAATATCCACCCCTCAAAGGCAATATAAAAGAAATTAAAACTGCTGTGCTCTGGAAAAAAAAAGACTCAACATTTGAACCTGATTTTTGTGCTCAAAGATTAGATAGTAATCCATGGATTGTTCAGCCATTTGAGCATTATGAAGAAATAAAAGTTCAAGATTTAATTAAGAAACATCAGAAGAATTAAGGGCCAGAAGTTTACTGGCCCTAAAATTTTTAGGCTACGTAAAAACTAATTACGCTAAATACTGCAATTACCCAAATAGCAGGAGAGGTTTTTCCAAATTTTCCTGTAAATATTTGAATTAATGCATATGAAATAAATGCAAGAGCAATACCATTACTGATACTATACGTTAACGGCATTGTTATCATTGCAACTACTGCAGGGCCTGACTCAGCTATATCATCCCACTCAATATCAGTGATATTTCTTACGAATAATATTGCTACGTACAACAACGCTGCACCATCTATTTCTTTTGGTAAACTTGTAGCGAGCGGTGAAAAGAATAAACACGCTAGGAATAACACTCCTATTACAAGCGAAGTCATTCCAGTTCTGCCTCCGGCTTTTACTCCCGCACCTGACTCAACATAACTAGTTACAGTTGTTGTCCCCATCATTGCTCCAGCAACTGTTCCCACACTATCAGATAACATTGCTTTGTTGATGTCTTGCACTTTACCTTTTTTATCAACTTTACCCGCCACGTTAGCAACAGATGTTAATGTTCCTGCTGTATCGAAAAAGTCTATAAACAATAATGTAAAAACTATTGAAGCCATACCTGCTGTAAGCGCTGCTTTAAGATCAAAATCAAATAAGTATGTCATTGGTGGTATTGAACCAACAACGCCATTAAATTTTGCTAAACCAGTCGCCCAAGCTATTATACTAAATAAAAGGATACCAATTATAATGTTACCTCTTATCTTCATCTTTTCTAAAACAATCATAAAGACAAAAGTTAAACAACCAAGAAGCACTAAAGGATTTTTAATGTCACCTAAAGTAACTAATGTGACTGGATGATCTCCTACCACTCCCATAATTTCTAAACCGATAATAGCTAAAAATAATCCTATCCCAGCACCGATTCCTAGTTTTAAACTTCTTGGAATCGAATTTATCAACCACGCTCTTAAAGGTGTGAGTGATATAGCTAAGAAAATAATTCCAGCAACCAATACTGCACCCAATGCTGCTTGTGGTGTGTAACCCATTCCTGCAACTACTCCGTATGCAACAAATGCATTTATACCCATACCTGGCGCCAAACCTATAGGCCAAGTTTTTCCGTAAAATGCCATGATGAAACACGCAACAGCTGTAGCTAATATTGTTGCAGTAAAAACTGCACCAAAATCAAAAAAACCTTTTTCTGTTCCGGCAAATTCGCCAGATAAGATAAAGGGATTTAAAAACATAATGTATGCCATTGTAAGAAAAGTAGTTACACCAGCTATTACCTCAGTTTTAAAATTTGTTTTATGTTTCCTATACTCAAAATATTTATCCATCATAAAATAAAACCTCCGTTAAAAGTTTATTACTCTATATAATCGCTAAAATCTTAACTAAATCCTTCATATCTACCTTGATTCAACCAAGAGTAAATATATCTGTTTATAACTTTTCGTTATAAAATAAGGATAAGAATGAAAAGATTTTATTTTACGCTTTTATACACATTATTTTTAATTTCATTAATTGGTTGCCAAACTGTCTCAAAGAAAATTGAAGATACGACAACTAAAGAAGAGCAGGAATTAAGCAAATGGTTAAATAAACCTGAAGAAGATCTTAAAAGTTTTTATGGCCAACCTGATAAAGTTGAATTTTTAAAAACAAGAAATAGAAATTACGTCTATATAAATGAAAAATATAAAATTAAGTGTGAGCGTAAGTTTGAGGTAAACCCAAGGAATATTGTGGTTGGTTTTAGTAGCAAAAATTGCTTTTAATTACCTGCGGAGTAAATACTCCGCAAGTAAGGTAAACTTATTTAATTTCAATAAGTCTTTTTTTCTTAATTTCAGGGATAATTTTTTCACAAGAAATAGTCAGTAAACCATCTTTAAGCTCAGCATCATTCACTTTTACATCATCTGCAATTGTAAATGATCTAGCAAAAGATCTTTGTGATATTCCTCGATGAATAACTTCATCTCCTTCTTTTTCTTCAGTTCTTTTAACGTCCTTTGTTTTTACAGTTAAAAGATTATCTTCATATTCAACTTCAACATCATCTTTGTTAAAGCCAGCAACTGCTACTTCAATAGCATACTTATCTTTGCCTGCCTTTCGGATGTTATATGGTGGATAATTGGTTTTTACACCAAGACTACCATTCCCTAACATAGACTCGAATTGATCAAACATGTCATCGAATCCAATGCTAAAAGGTCTAAGTGAATTAAAGATCGATAGATCCTTACTTGTCATATGTCCTCCTTTGTTAGCAAGGTTAATGTCAGCCCCACTTGGCAACCGACAATTTATATATGGGAATTATTTTTATTTTTTCAAGATTGTTATTTTAAAATTTTTGCAGATTTTAAAATAAAAGAATATTCTTCTGCTAGTTCTGTGATCGCATTGTCGCGGCCAGACATTCCTCCATGACCTGCTGCTTCCATTTTGCATTTTAATAATTGAATATTATTATCTGTTTTTGTCTCTCTAAGTTTCGCAATATATTTTACCGGCTCAGAGTAAAGGACTCTGTTGTCAAACAGTGAAGTTGTAATAAGCATTTGGGGGTAATCTTTTTTCTGAAGATTATTATAAGGGGAATAAGATAAAATATATTCAAAGTATTCTTTACTTTTAATTGGATTTCCCCACATCTCCCATTCTCCTGGTGTTAAAGGTAATTTTTCATTTAACATAGTTGTCATTGTATCTACAAATGGAACTAACAAAAGCATTCCAAAAAATAAATCTGGAGACAAATTAGCTACCGCTCCTCCGGTTAATCCACCTGCCGAACCTCCATAAAAACAAATTCCACCCTTATAAGTATATCTTTGTTCTATTAAATGATTTGCACACGCTACATAATCAAAAAAGGTATTTTTCTTTAATTTTTTTTTTCCTTCAGTATGCCAGATGTCCCCCATGTCTCCGCCGCCTCTTATGTGAGCTATTGCAAAAGTAATACCCCTGTCGATTAAACAAAACCTAGAGGCACTAAAAGATGGTGAGATGCTATGTTTATAAGCACCATAAGCATAGAGTAAGACTTTTGACTTTCCATCTTGTTTTGAGTCTTTTAATCTTACTAAACTAATTGGAACCATACGACCATCATGTGATCGAGCTTTAATTCTTTCCACTACATATTTGTTAGGATCATGACCAGATGGTATTTCTGTTTCTTTGACTAATTTTTTTTCTTTAGTAACGATATCATACTCATAAATTCTTCCCGGAGTTGCCATACTTTCCCAACCCACTCTTATCATTGAAGTATTTGTATCTTTTTGCATTAAAGAAACACCAGGCACACCTATTGGTTCATCCGAGATTTTAATTTCTTCTTCTTTATTAGTTTTAATATTTCTTACAAAAAGTTTTGGTATAGCATCAGACTTTTCTGATCTAATGATATAATCATCTAAAAATTCAAATCCACCAATTACAGTCTCTTTTTTAGCGGGGATAAAAACTTCTAATTTATCTATTTGATTAGTTTTACATCTAAGCACCTTATAATCCCTAGCCTCTTCGTTGGTATGAATATAAAAATAACCTTGCCAAGAGTCTATTGAATAACGAACATCATTTTTTCTTTTCTGAAAAAGAGTGGGTTTAATTTCTTTAGAGTCCGTGGGAAAAAAATATTCTTCAGTTGTGATATGATCAGAAGTTCCAATAATGAAATATTTTTCATCAGAAGTAACGCCAATACCACAAGTAAAAGTTTCATCTTTTTCCTCAAATATTAGTTGATCTTGATCAGTCGATGTTCCAAGGACATGTTTAAATATCTGTCTTGGTCTATGATATTGATCTAATTTCGAATAAAAGAAACTTTTATTATCCAAGGCCCAAGTCACACTGCCACTGGTATTTTCAATTGTATCTTTTTCATTTTTTCCGGTTCTAAGATCTCTTAAATAAATCGTGTAATATTCTGATCCTTTTAAATCTAAAGAATAAGCAATAAAATTATCACAGTAAGAAGTGCTTACAGTTCCAACCCCAAAATATTCTGAACCAGATTTCTTCTTCTCCAAATCCCCATCAAAAAATACCTCTTCAGGTTTAGAACCATCAATGAGTTGCCTCATTCTTTTACCATAATTACCCTTAGCTTCTGTTTTTGCCCAATAATAATATCTTTTATCTTTATATTTTAATCCAGTATCATCTAATTTAATTTTCCCTTTAATTTCGTTAAATAAATTTTTCTGTAATTCTTTTACGTCTGCAAAGTAGTCTTCAGTAATTTTGTTATTAGCTTCTATGTAATCTTTGACTTCAGTATTCAACTTTTTTGGATCCTTTAAAACTTCAAGGATATTTGACTGATCAACCCACGAATAATCGTCTTCTAGTGGAATCCCGTGATAATTTTTCGTAGTCTTTATTTTTTTAAGTTTTGGTATATTCATAATAGGAAATTATATGAATTTATTTTTGTTGGGAATTATCATTTTCGTCGTAATCTACCTTTTTCTAAATTGGTTCGCTAGGGCTAGTTCAAAAAAGATAGCTACAACCATTAAAAAAATTGCAATTTATATATCATTAATTCTAGCTGTACTATTTACAATTGGTGGTAAATTCATCTTCAGTCTTCCAATGTGGTTGATATTGTTATCTGGACTAAAGATTAAAGGATTTACTGCTCTGCAAATGTATCAATTATGGAGATTGATTCAATTTATGAAAAATAATGCTGGGAGGTTTTCACAAGGGCAATTTGGTCAAACTCAAGGATCATCAAGCCTTACATCAGAAGAGGCTTATAAATTACTAGGATTAAAAAAGGGTGCGAGCAAAGAAGAAGTTTTGAGAGCTGCTAACCAATTACAAAAAAAAATCCATCCTGACATGAACCGTAATGTGGATAGTTCCAGATTGAGTCAGTTAGTAAATGAAGCTAAAGAGAAAATAATAAAAACTGATTTTAGTTAGATAAAAGCTCAATACATTTATTATAAACTTTATCAAAAGAGATTTTATCAGCACCTAGAGTATCGTGAGTTGTTGATTCCTCAGTTTCACCTTCTGGAATTATTGCATTAATATTTTTTGAATATTTTCCATACGCAAGAACTGGACTATCCATAAATAAAGCTACAGTTTTTAAATTAAGAGCAGCGCTAATATGCATAAAACCGGTATCATTTCCACAATACAAATTACAATTTGCTATTATAGGAAGCATCGCATTTATCTTTAAATTATTTAAAGAAATACAATTAGATCCTATATGAGAGTTTAATATTTCATCTATCAATTGTTGATCATTTTTCCCAGCAGCTAAATAAAATTTAGAAGGGTACTTTTCATTTATTTTTTCAATTAATCTTATAAAATTTTTAATTTCCCAAATTTTCGTTCGGCCTGATGCTGCAATTCCCAGAACTATATTTTTGTGGCTTTGAGATATATCTTTTTTAGCTTTTAAAATTTTGTCCTCACTGATTATAAGTTTTGGTTGCGTAGATACTATTTTATTAAGTTCATTCTCGGTAAAAATTTTTGCAGTATTGACTACGTGTTGACCCTTTTTTTTAAATAAAGGGTATTGAGCAATTTTTTTTATACCTGCAAATTTACAAATTAAAAAATATCTTAGAGAACTGTTAAAGATGAATACTTTATCAAATTTTTTTTCTTTTATATCTTTTACTAACCTGAAAAATCCACTTAGACCATCATGACTACCCGAACTATCAGTTGATCGGTCTAATGTGACCACCTCATCAATATGAGGATCATCCAGAAACAGATCTTTTGCTCTTGTATTTTCTTTAGCTAGTATTGAAACTGGTTTTCCGTATTTTTTTGAGATTTCATGTATGTAATTAATGTGAATTATACAATCTCCAAGGCCTACTTTATTTATGAGAATCAGAACTTTCATTTCTAAAATTTATATTATATTTTATTTCAATAAATTGGGACAATAAGATGTTAAAGCGAGGAGTATACGCAGCTAGTTTAAGTGTTTTAAACAAAGACTTAACGTTGAACGTTGAGGCTACCCTTTCGCACGGAGAAAATTTAATTAAAAATGGTTGCATGGGAGTTTTCTTCATGGGGTCCACTGGGCAAGCACAATTATGTAGCCTCGAGTCAAAAAAAGAACTTATATCTAAAATAGCATCTCATAAACTAAGAAAAAAATTTTTTATTGGCTTAGGTGTTAATAGTCTTTCTGACTCGATTTCATTAATTAAATATGCAAATGAATATGAAATTAATAAAGAGATATTAATCGGAGCCCCAGCTTATTATAGAAATAACTCAGATCAAGGTGTTTTTAATTTTTTTAAAAGAATAATTTCAGAGTGTCCCAAAGTAAAGATAGTAATTTACAATTTTGAAAAATTATTTCATTACAAATTTTCTGTCGAAGCTGTTACAAATTTAGTGAAATCATTTCCAAAGCAGGTAGTAGCTGTTAAAGATAGTTCATATAATCTATATGAAAACTTAAAAATTAAAGATTTTTTAGTTTTTCCTGGAAGCGAAGCAAAACTTTTAAAAGGTTTAGAGCATGGCTGCGCAGGATGTATTTCTGCAGTAACTAATGTGACCCACTCTCTAGCTAGAAAAGTGTTTGATGATTTCGAAAATAAAACACCGCAGACCAAAAATGAGCAATTAACAAGGGTTAGAGAAACCTTTGATGGCTATAATCTGATATCAGCTTTGCATAGTTATCATTCGATTAAAGACGAAAATTATAAGAATATATTGCCTCCACTTACTTTATTAAGTGAGGAAAAACAGAAAGAACTTATTGAAAAATTAAATAAACTTAAATTTAATAACGAAAAAAACTTAGCGGCTTAAATATGTTATTAGCAAGAGTCTTATCAAAAATTTATAAAGAAGACGGTATAATTTTACAAGATGAAAAAAACGTTAAGTATGTTATTGGTAAGCCAAACTCCGAAAAACCTGTAACTGTTAAACTATTAAACAAAAAACTAAAATATTTATTATTAGTGGAGCCGGAATATTATTTCCCCGAAGCATTTATAAATGAGGAAATAATAATAGAAAATGCAACATTGCATGAATTTCTGATGGTTTTTGTAAAAAATCTTGGGCGAGGTGAAATTACTTTCTATAGCGATTTGGTAAAAAAAATGTTTGGTGTTTGGAGATATATTTCAAATTTTAATACAAAATCAAAATCAAAACAGCAGATATCAAGCCATTATGATTTGGGGGGCAAGAAAGGAATAAAACTGTATACAAATATGCTTTGCAGTAATATGCAATATTCTTGTGCTATTTGGAAAGATGATACAAAAACATTAGAAGAAGCTCAAATAAATAAACTCAATCATATTATAAAAAAACTAAAAATTAAAAAAGGAGATAAAATTCTAGATATCGGTTGTGGTTTTGGAACTGCTGCCGCATATATAGCAAAACAAACTGGATGTGAAGTAACTGGTATAACGTTGAGTAAAAACCAACTAGATTATGCCGTGCAAAATGCAAAGGAATTAAATTTAGATAATCAAGTTAGTTTTGAGCTTAAAGATTATAGAGATATGGGTGGTAAATTCGATAAACTTTACTCAATTGGCATGTTCGAGCACACGAGTCTGAAGTACTATAATACATTCTTTAAAAAAACTTACGACCTATTAAAAGACAATGGAACTTTTTTACTTCACACAATTGGTGTCGTTGGACCACCGTCAGCGCCATATCGTTGGATAGGCACTCGTATTTTTCCAGGTGGAAGATGTCCATCTTATAGTCAAATCATCAAACCAATTGAAAAATCAGGTTTTATAGTCAATGATTGTGAAACTTTAATCAAACATTACGATTTAACTTTGGAAGCATGGAGAGAAAGATTCTTAGCTAAAAGGGCAGAAATGAAAGATTTATTTGATGAAAAGTTCTGTAAAATGTGGGAGTTTTACTTAAGTTCCACGAGTGCCGCTTTTAGATACCGAGATCTACTTGTTTTTCAAATTCAACTTGTTAAGAACTTTTCAACTGCCTCTAGAACTCGAGATTACATTTACAACTAAAAACTGTTATTAAATAATATAACAGTATGAAAAGGAAGAAAAAAAAACTTAAGAAAAATAAGTCAATTAAATCAAAAAGACTTAAAACCAGAAAATCTACTAAAAAAAGAAAAAAAGTTTTAAAAAGAAAAACAAAAATAAAAAGATCATTCAAAAAAAGAAGAAAGAAAATTAAGACTCGAAAAAAGAAAATTGTTACATCAAGATCAAAATATAAAAAAACTCAAAAAACAAGAGCAGTAGTTTCAGGAATTCTAAGGTTAAGTGACAAAATTAAATCAATGCTAAGATTTAATTTGAATCTAGATAAATCTCTTCAAAATTTTTTTCAAGGCATTTCTAACCGGGTTTTAAATATTAAAAAAGTTATTCAAGAAGAAAGAGTTAAGCAAAAACAGAAAAAAATAAAAGAAATGGAAAGAGAAAAAGTAGAGGCAAAGAAACGCTTCATGCAACAAGAGGAAATAGCATTAAAGGCCAAAGCTCTTGAATTAAAAGAGGAGAAAGAGTTAAGCCGGCAATTATCAATTGATCTGAAGAGATTTATACGTGAGGACCAAGCTGAACTTAGAAGAGAACGAGCAGAAAAACAAAGGAAATTTTTAGAACAAATTAAATTAGAGAAAAAAATAAAAAGTTTCATTCAAAGAGAGGAAAAGGAAGTCCAAGCCCTTTCTAAATATGTTTTAAACCAACAAAGAGAGTCTTACGAAGAAGTCAAGCTGCGGATAGATAAGATTAAAGAAAAATATAAAGCTCTTAGACAACAAAAAATTGAAGAAGCAATTAGAGAGAGACTTACTCAGTTTGGTGTCGATGTAAAAGATAGTGATACAAAAGAAATTTTGTTAGAAAAAGAGAGAATTTTTAACGAGGAAAGAGAAAAAGTAGAGTATGCACTCATATCATATTATAGAACGAGTCTTTCACTTTGTTTTAACATAAATAAGAAATTTTTAAGTAAACATCTTCCTTTAATGAGGTGCATAGATAAAAGGATAGAAGAGTCAGCTATATATATTAAATGGGATGACACTCCTGAAGATGAGTGGCTAATTTGCATTTATTTAAAAGACGATACTCCTACTGAAGGGATAGTCATCGAGGACAAGACTGATCCAGAAAAAAATATTTCAAAAGAATTTAAGAGAGACCAGATCTTTGATGCCTCAGATTTTATGGTAGACTCTCTTACTGCTTTACTTGAGAGAGAAAGAAATAAAAGAAAAGCTAGTTGATAAGATCATTTAATTTTTTAATCTCACCAATTTTAAATATAATTGCCTCGTCTTTTTTGTATCCAAACTTTTCAGCGTTTTCTTTAAACCTTACAGGAGGTTCCATGATCGGCTCTAAACTTAATATTGCTGTTCCCCAATGCATTCCTATAACTTTTTTTACCTCTAAGTCTCTCATTAAAGATAAAAGTTCTTCAGGATTTGCGTGAGCTGTAGATTTATCCTTTACCGGTACAATCGGGTAGAAATTGTAGGCGCCCATATTTCCAAAACCCAAATCTATAGGACCAAATTTTTTTCCTAATTCCTTATAAAATGGTGCTGGTCCAGTATCACAAGCAAAAAAGATTTTTTTATCTTTGTATTCAATTAAAAAACTGCCCCAAAGAGTTCTATTTGTATTTCCATCGCCCCAAATCCAACGTTTACTCCAGTGATTTGAACTTAGCATCGTTACGGAAATATCATCATTTATTCTAATCTTATCAAACCAGTCCATCTCTTTAACGTTATCTTTTTTATATCCATTTCTCGTGAAATACTTACCAAGCTTGAGAGGCACAAGCACTTTAGCATTCTTATAGGGAAAGTTTTTTATCGTACGTATACTCATATGATCATAATGATTGTGTGTTAGCAAAAATAAATCTATTTTGGGAAGTTCTTTAAGAGTCAAAGGAGACTCTATGTATTTCTTGGGACCAAATATCATAGGTCCATAATTTTTTTCGAAAACTGGATCAGTAATAATTGTAGTTTTTCCAAGTTTAATTATAAAGCTAGCATGATCAAGCCACATCACATACGAGTCAGATTTATGTTTTTCTAGATTTTTTAAAACTATTTGTTTATCAATAACATGTTCAGGTGGATAATTAATCTTAAGTTTTTTCTTTTCCTCCCTAAAGACTTTCCAATTCCATTTAAAATTAGGATCTCTTTTAGGTACTCCTTCTAGGTTTCTAAAAGCATATAATTTTCCGTCTTTATAAATATGATGATAAGGTTTTTTTTCCATAGCATTTAAACTAATACTTAATGAAAATAATATACACAGAATAAGGGGTATTCGCATACCCCTTATTAGCACAGACAATTAAATTTAAAAGGAAATTAAATATCTGAACAATTAGATTTATTTATTCTCTTATCAAATGATTTAAGCGCTTCTTTTGAAATGACCCAAACATACGAGCTTTCTTTTAAACCATTCTCATCGGCAGCTGTACATCTTTTGCCAAATTTTACTTTGGCCATGTTGCTTCCAGCACAATTAGTCAACATAAGCAACAACATAAAAGTAGATAATATTTTCATGATTAAAATTTAAAGTTAAAGTCTGTGCTTTGCTTGGCATAATTTGGACCAAAAAAAGAAATTGAAACTTTATTGAATAAGATAAACTTTAGCCTTATGATTGAAATTATGTCCAAAAGCCACATTTATAAATTGAAAGTTTTTGTTGAAGATGTTGACTTTGGTCGAGTGTATTATTCAAGATATCTTCAGTATATCGAGAGAGCTAGAACGGAGCTAATACACGAAAAATTTGGTCTTACTTTAACTCAATTAATGAACGAGCACGATATTATGTTTGTAGTCAGAAACTGTAATATTAAATATGTAAGACAAGCTGTTTTTGAAGATAATTTAAGTATTGAAACAACTATTTTAAAAAAAACTAACGTTAGACTAAATTTGCTTCAAGAGGTTAAAAGAGATGGGGAAGTTCTTGTTAGCGCAGAAGTAGAACTAGCAGTAGTAGATCGAAGTGGGTCAATAAAAAAACTTCCTAAGGATTTATTTGTAAAAATTTAAATTTGGCCAAAAAACGCCTAATATCTGCCTAAATTTTCGTTATAAACTACGTACAACTCAAGTTTGCAAATTCAGCAATACTCACTGAGTTTAAAATAAACTAAAAAGAAATTATGAGAATCAAACGACTAAAAAAAAACAAGTTAAAGACAAACATTAATAAGAAATTCAAAAAAATCTCTCTTTTCGAACTTCAAAATAGTCCAAAATTTCTAAATTTTAGAGTTCGAGCATAATCTTTCCTCCTAAATAAATCAGTGGCTTAATCTAATTAGGCCATTGTTTTTATTTCAATAATTGCTAAACTAATTTGTGAAACGAATTAAAGCCAAAAAAGTTCAGCCTAAAGTAAGTATCATTATTGGATCTCGCAACGATTACTCTACTATAGTTGAGGCTGAAAAAATCTTAAAAGAACTCAAAATTAAATTTGATACTAGAGTTGTGTCTGCACACAGAACTCCAAAGAGAATGTATGAGTGGGCAGAAAATGCACATTTAAGAGGATACAAATGTATAATAGCTGCTGCGGGGGGCAGTGCTTCGCTTCCATCGGTATCGGCTGCAATTTCTGAGTTGCCTACAATAGGAGTGCCAATTGAAACTAAAAAACTCTTTGGCATAGATTCGATTTTATCCATGGCTTCTTGTCCAAAAGGAGCTCCACTAGCTACTATGCCGATCGGAAAAGTTGGAGCAGTCAATGCAGCTTTATTGGCAGCTGAAATTATTAGTACATTTGATGATAAAATAAGATTCAATTTATCAAAATGGAAAAGAAAACAAACTAAATCAGTAAAAATAAAACCTAAATAAATGTCGAGAGATATAACGCTTGGAATTTTATATAGCGGGCAATTAGAAACTCAGCTTATAAAATCTGCAAAAAAAATTGGTGGTATTAAAACTGTAGTCCTTACTAATGATAATGATGGGCCCGCAAAACATGTAGCAGATGAATTTATATGCGCTGATTTAAATGATAAAAATGTAATTGAAAATTTTATAAAAAAAATAAATATTTGTACTTATGCTTTTGAGAATTTATCTTACGAAATTTTAAAATCTATCGCTGATGTAAAAGAAGTTCACCCATCACCAAATACTTTAAGAATTGCCCAAAACAGAATATTAGAAAAAAAATTTGCAAATGATCTCGGCATAAAAACTACCGAATGGAAAAGTATAAAATCATTAGAAGAATTAAAAGAAGGAGTAAAATCTTATGGCAATTGTATATTAAAATCTGTTTCTGGAGGTTATGACGGTAAGCAGCAATATCGATTTAAGACTTCAGAGGATATCGATAAGAATATAGACTTTAGCAAAGAGTACATTTTAGAAAAATTTCTTAAATTTAAACAAGAAATTTCGGTAGCAGCAACAAAATTTAAAGACTCTAAAATTTCAATTTTTGAGCCAACGGAGAATCAACACGCTAACGGCATTTTAAGGCATTCTAAAATACCAGCAAACATAAGCAAAAAAATATTTGATGAAGCTCAAGCTGTTACGATAAAGTTTGCAGAGAAACTAAACTATGTAGGAACTTTAAATTTAGAATTTATGATTGATGATGAAGACAATCTTTATTTTAATGAATACGCGAATAGGGTTCACAATGGGCAGTGGCATTCTGTAAATAGTTATATGCATTCTCAATTCTGTACACATATAAGAGCTGTTTGTGGATTAGAATTCATTGAAAATAAAAAGATATCAAATGCAGAAATGTTTAATATTATAGGCGATGAGATAGAAAAGTTTAGAGATAAGAAATTTAAAAAAAATGAATTCTTTTTTGATTATCTAAAGACAGAGACAAGACCTGGAAGAAAGATGGGACATCTAACCATTTTAAAAGATTAATCATTGAATTGTTATTCTATACATTTTCCTATCACCATTAAAAGCTGTTGCAGCATGGAGAATTGATTTATTAGCCCAAATAGCTATATCTCCTTTTCTCCAACTAAAACTAAAAGAAAAATCTTTTTTTGTTTGATGAGAAATTAAAAAATCGATTAATTCTTTCTGATCTGAATTTTCATTAGCAAATCCTACTATATGTCCGGGTGAACAATAAATTGTTTTTCTTCCTTCAATAGATTGAACCAATCTATGTTCCGATTTTATTTCCTTTGTGTCGCTAGTCCCATGTTCTGCTTCCCTTAAAACTCTAGTTTGGGCTATTTTTCCTTTAGAAGAAAAAATACCTTTTAAATTTTCAATTTTATATTTTATGTTTTCTGGAAGAGCATCGTACGCGAGAAATTGATTATAAAATAATGTATTTCCCTGTCCTTCCTTTGGTACATTAATAGCTTGCAACATAGTATAACTTGGAGGTTTTGATAAATATGAACTGTCGGTATGAGGGCCTTCTCCAAAACTCATTCCCGTGTCAGTTTTTTTCCTCTCGATGACATAAATGTCTTTGAAGTCTTTATGCGGTTTGAGCATAGGGTACTCAGCAGGTTTACCAAAGTGTGAGGCAAAACTAATATACTCTTCAGGACTTAAATTTTGATCTTTAAAGAAAAGAACTCCATGTTTATTAAGAAGTTTTTTAATTTCTAGCGTTTGTTCTTCATTTATATTTTTTAAGTTGGTATTAATATAACAACCAACATTATTTTCTGATAGTTTTAGCGAAAGTTTATTCATTCTACAGGATTTATAAGTGCTGCATCATTTTTAGAGGGATTATTCACATCAGTAGACACCTTGTGAAACTTTAACTTAGGTGCTTTAACAGAGTTTAAAAATTCAACAGCATTGTTGTTTAGATTAAAATAATTATTAATTTGAGATTTTGAAATTATTACAGGTTGTCTGTGATGTACTCTTGCATTTTCGTCATTTGCTGCCTCTCGCGTAATGATTGTGAATTGCCCATTGTTATCATGAATTCCGGCCAAGAAAATTTCTTGATCGTCTGTTCTAGTAAAATAGTGAGGAATTTTTTTTTCACTTACTTTTTGCCACTCGTAAAAACCTGTAATTGGAATCACTGCTCTTGAATTGACTATTAGTTTTTTAAAACTGACTTTGGTTTCTATTCCCTCTAATCTAGCATTGTGAAGTCTCCTAAAATCAGGTTTGGCCCACGACGGTAAAATCCCAAACAAAGTCATTTCAAGGTACTTACCGTTAGTAGCAGATTTGATACATGGGTATTTTCCTCCAGGTGCGCAATTAAAATTATCTTGCTCAAGATCTACATTAATATTTTTTTTAACCAAACCATTAGCTACTAGTAAAGTTTTTTTCTGAACACTATATCTTCCGCACATAATTATTTATTTCTTTTCTCTCTTTTAAGTCTTCTTTTTTCTTTAAAACTCATCTTTGCCTTTTTTTTAAAACTCCTAGCTTTCCACGATTTTCCATTGTAACGCTTACTCATTTATAACCTCATATTTTTGTTCGCCTAAAAAATCAGCCTTTAGGTGCAATTTATCTCCTGCTTTCAAGAAAATAGGATTATCAGATTCAAATAATGTATTTTCACTTGTACCAGTAGTTATAAGGTGTCCAGGATACAACGTAAAAAATTGACTTATATAAGAAATTAAATAATTAAAATTAAAAATCATATCTTTTGTATTACCAGTTTGTTTTCTTTCTCCATTTAGATCTAACGAAAAATTAATATTATTAACATCCTCAATTTCATCTTTAGTGACCAGATAGGGACCAGCTGGTCCAGCAATACTCTTACCTTTGATCCATTGTCCTCCACGCTCTTTTTGCCAAGATCTTTCTGATATGTCATTTACTATACAATAACCAAAAACATAATCTTGAGCATCGCTTTCTCTTATGTATTTACCTTCTTTTGATATTACGACACATATTTCACATTCATAATCCATTTTATTTGCTGAACTTGGTTTTTTAATTGGATCTTTAGCTCCTTGAATACAGCCTGAGCTTTTATTAAAAACTATAGGCTCTGTTGGCTCTTTAGACTTACTGCCAAAAATATGATTCCGATAATTCAATCCTATTGCTAAAAAATCAATAGGATTATTTACACAACTTCCAATTCTTGTCTTAGAATTAATTTCTTTTAAATTAGATAAATCTATTTTTTTAAGTTTGATTAATGTTTCTTCATTTAAAGTTTTAGGATTTAGATCATCAATATAATCAGATAAATCTCTTATTTTGTTGTTTGAGTCTAAAGCGGCAACAGTTTCTTTACCTAGTTCACCTACTCTCAATAATTTCATGAAGTAATTTTAGATAAGAATTATCTATTTTACAAACTCTTTAATGCGCTCAATCGTAGTTTTTTTCGGACCTTTATATTCAATTGAATAGCTATTCGTCCTATTCAATAAATCTATTCCTTTTGTAAAGATAAAAATAAAAAATATTACAAAAAAAATTAAAAAGATTTTTACAGGATTAAAATTTTTTTCTTCAAAAACACTTTTCTTCTCTTCTTTTGCAGTATGAAAACTTTTAAAAGTTAAATAAACAGCAATTATCAAGCCAATGTGAGCTAAAAATAATGAAGCCCAAGCCGTTGCAAAATTAGCCATACTAAAAACGTACAAGCTAAAAACGGTGGTCCAAACTGCCGAGAGAGTCACTAATATTTGTAATCTTACAGTTTTTGGAAGCGATCTCAGGTCATTGGACGAATCGTCAAACATAATATTCGCAGTATTTGTTAACCAACTTTTCAATTTTTCCATAACTTATTTATATACTTTTTGAAAAAAAAATAAATTATTTTAATGTTCTAGCTAATTTTCTTACTCTTTCCATATGTTTATTAAAAATTTTCTCTTCCATATTAGGCAACACGGAAAAAAAACGTAAATATTGGCATCGCATTCCGCCTAATTGAAAAACAGATTTTTTGATTCGGCGATATGGAATATTGTCGAAAAAAGAGAAATTAGAATAAGCAAGCATCGGTCCACCGTATGCAATCGCAAGAAGACCCAATTTCCCTTTCATAGCTCCTGGTTTACTCCACCCATAATTTTTAAAATACTTATTTCCAGGTATAAGTGATTTGTATTCAAAAAACCAGCGCGGGTGCAAAATCCAATCGACCCATGACTCCGTTATACTTGTCAGCCTTAAATTGTGGCATGGACTTATGATAAACATCACATCACTCTTCTCTAATCTTTTTCTATAATCCAAAACTAGTTTAGGTGGAGGGTTGACATTACGATAGTATGGTAATTGTTCTTTCTCTTCATACAAATTAATTAAATCTATTTCATTGCCAATTTTTTTGGACTCTTCAATGAAAGTATCCCTTACAGCGCTGCAAAATGAAGTTTTAGTATTGTAATGGCCAAATATAATACAAATTCTTTTCATTAATCTTTTTTATTTTTAGATGGGAAAAAATATAAACCTGAACCAACTCCCACACAAACAGCACTAACAATCATTTTTCCCTCCTGATTAGAATATAAAACAAGCCCTCCAAATATGATTAATAAAATGCCTAAGATTTTTTGGTTCATATAACCTTATAAACTTGGAGATTTTTTGATCAAATAATATGTTGCAGAGCTGTGAATTATAAATTAAGATTCTTATTACCATAGAGCATGGATAAAAAGCTCCCGCGTACTCACGCGGGACACTTTCTGTAAAAAGTGTTGCAAAGAGGCTGAACAAAAGGAGGTGTAATGATTGGAAGATTTACACATTTATTGAAGAGTTTCAGCTTGGCACGCAAGAAAGAGCGACTTCTTCAAGAAATGAACAAAGCGCAAGTAACCCCGAGTGCTTATGACAATGGCAGCGCAGGTCTAAAATTGTCTGAGGGCAATAGGAAGGGTGAAATAATCGCACATCGAAGAAAACATAATAATTCGTTGTAATCTTTTTATGGAGAGAGGGATTGTTTAATCCCTCTCTATCATCTTATATTAGCAAGTTATGAAAAGTTTTTTTGATCTCACGTTTAATCAGTTAAAAGAATTTTTAATTGATAAAGTTGGTATTGCTGAAAAGCAAGCTAAGATGAGATCTCAGCAAATGTTCAATGCTATTTACAAAAAAAATATCAAAAGTTTCGATGAATTAACAACTTTTAGTTTAGATTTAAGAGAAAAAATAAAAGATTTAATTAGCTTAGAAAGATCTGCGAAAATAATTGAAATTCAAAAATCAAAAAATGATGGAACAATTAAATTTTTATTAGAGTTAAATAAGGATAAACGACAAACAGAAACAGTTTTAATTCCCAACAAAAGTAAATCTAAATACACAATTTGTCTTTCAGTAAGTGTTGGTTGCTTCCTGAACTGCCAGTTCTGTGCTACAGCTCAAATACCTAAAAAACTTGTCAGAAATTTATCCGCTTCAGAGATTATGTCTCAAATAATGATTTGCAAAGAATATTTAAATGATTGGAAGACAAGTAATAAATTAGTTAAGACACAAGTTTTGATGGGGTCTGGGGATTTTGCCTTAAACGCTGAAAATGTTCGCACTTATATTCAAAATGCAAAACACAAAGACTCGCTAGATTACGGTAGAACTCGAATTACTGTCTCAAGTGTAGGTCTGGGTAATAAGATAAAAGATTTAAGTGTTATAGAGTGGGCGGCTAGGGAGCTTGATGTTTATTTTGCTTGGAGTTTACATAATCCTATAAACAAACAAAGGTTAGAGATGATGCCTAACGGTAATTATTCAATAGATGATTTAATTCCTAAATTTAAAAAATATTATCAAATAACAAAATTACCAATATTCATAGAGTATGTTGCGTTAGAAAATAATATTACTAAAGAACACGCTAACGCTTTGGTTTCATTAATGAAAAAAGTACCAAGCAAATTGAATTTGATTGAATATAACCCTTTAGATAATCGAGATTTTAAACCTGCAACACAAGAAAATATCGATATTTTTTCTAAAATTATTCAAGATAATGGTTTCTTAGCTTTATTTAGAAAATCAAAAGGTAGAGATATCAATGCCTCTTGTGGTAGCCTAGCATTAAAAAGAGTTACTTAATGTTTCAAGACTTGAATATTTTCTTAGGTGCTGTTGTGGCAGACGCAGCCGCTCGCCCTCTTCATTGGGTATATGATCCTAAGAAGTTAAAAAGATATATTAGAGGCAAAAAAGAAATTGCTTTTCTAAAAGAAAACAAATCCCCCTTTTATGCTTTGGAGACGGGCTTTACATCAGGCTACGCAGACATGGGATTAGTTATGTTCCAAACAATAATTAACTCTCAAAAAAAATCAGACATACTTTCAAATTTTAAAAAAAATATAGTTCAACATTTTGGTCCTTCTTCTAATTACTGGAAAAATTTAAAAGAGAGAAAAAAATATAAAAAGATTAAATGGAAGCGTCCGTTACAGGGCAACTGGTTGCACCAGAATACACTTGAGACCATTCAGAACATTAAAGAAAAAAAAAGGATCACAGGAGGTACAAAAGTTCAAGAAACAGACGGATTTAATGCGGCATTACCATATTATTTTTTAGTAAGCAAAGAAGATAGAGAAATTAAAAAAGTCATTAGAACTTGCGCAAATACTGATAAAAATGAACTTTATGGATTGGCAAGACTAAAGATTATAGATTTAGCTAGCAAAGGGGAGGAAAATCCTATTCAAAAATTTATTAAATTAAATATTAAAAATAGATATTTTAAAAATGTAATCACAGACATTAAGAAGGTATTAAAACTTAAAAATCAAAATCATACTTACGTTACAAGAATGCTGGGGAAAGCATGCTCAGATAATTCGAACTTTATGAGTTCAATTCATTGCATAATTACTTCAAGCAATTATGAGTCTGCAATCATTAAGACAATTAAAGCTGGAGGATGTAACTGCAGCAGAGCTATTTTTTGTGGATCTTATTTTTCAGCGTTAAAAAAAAGGAGTATCCCTTTAGCTTGGATTAAAAAAACCAACGCAGCACAAAAAATTTTAGAGTATCTTTAATTTATTGATAACCCTTATTAATCTTTTCTCTTAATTTTTTTTCGTAATACTTCTTAGCTAAATCTGAAGAAGAAAAAGATTTACTTTGTTTAGCAGGATTTTCAATACCAATTCTACCATAGCAAATATTTATCGATTTACCTTTTAGTTCAATCTCCCAGAACTTATTAGATTTAGCGTCAGTATATTCTAAATGTTTTTTCATACATCTGCCTTAATTGAATTATTGAAAAGATTAAAGTTATTTGACTTTATAATCAAGCAATTTAAAAAAATTATTCATTAATTTTATCTGATTTATATTTTTAGGGGAAAATTCTAAAAGTTTTGGATTAAAGAGTATTATTGATGCTACTTGTGCTCTTGATATAGCTACATTCAATCTATTTTTATCAAAGAAAAATTCTTTATTTCTTGGCAATGTTTCGCTATCCGATGAAGTCATTGAAATAATATTTACAGGCGCCTCCTGACCTTGAAATTTATCTATTGTACCAACTCTAGCATTTTTAATTTTTTCCTCCTCCAATTTAGCTATCATTAGATTAACCTGTGTATTGTAGGGACTTATTATTAAAAAATCTTTAACATTGAGTTCTCTTTTTTTACCATTATCGTTGAATTCGCTACCTATCATTTGTTTCATTAAATCAATGACTGTATCAATTTCTTCTAAACTTGTTTGAACATTGTTTTTATGGTTCATTTCTATGTAATGAATACCAGGATTTTGAATAATACATTTTTTATCAAATTTAATAATTCTTTTTTCTGTTCTCTCATCACAATTAAGCCTTCCTTCGTAAAAATTAGATGATATAAATTTATTAATTTTTGAGTGCATCCGATAAGTTTTATTTAAGAATATTCCTCTATTTTCAGGGATTGTATCCCGACCCTCTAGGAGATAATCCAATATAGATTGACCGGACTCGTTTGGGTGAGTTCCTTTTATTGGTTGTCCTAACTGGTTTTGATCTCCGATTAAAACAATATTTTTAGCTATATTACCAATACTAATTAAATCTGCTAAACTTACCTGTCCAGCTTCATCAATAAATAAGTAATCGATTTTGCTATCGTAATAAGAACTCGCTAAGTGATATTTTGTACCAGCAAAAATTTGACCTGCATCTTTTATTTTTAATGCATTCATGAAAACCGGATCTTTTTCATGAGTTTTAATAAAATCTCCATTAAATATTGTATCTTCATCCTCAAGGTTTCCCCGTTTATATCCAATGATTGTTAATTGTTTCTCCTTTGCCATATCTTCGACTTTTTGCAATAGATTATGAATTACTTTATGAGACAAACCTGTAATTGCGATCTTCTTTTTTTGCTTCAATAATTCTATAATTGCGTTTGAAGCTTGAAACGTTTTTCCAGTGCCGGGTGGCCCCTGAATATAGATATAGCTATTATTTAAGTTTAAAATAATCTTCGGAATTTCTTTAATAAAATCATTTGATTGAATAATTTTTTCTCCAGTTTTTATACCCGTTATATTTGGATATTTTTTTTCTAAGAAATCAATTAATGAGCTATATTTTTTCTCTTTATTTATTAGAGAGTCTATAAATTTATATGTATTTGAAACTAACTTTGTATTAGGTCTTGGTTTATCCGGACCTATTGATAAAATTTTAGGCAAAATTCCTTGAGAGGTTCCTCTTTTTATTAAAATATCTTTTTTTTTATAATCGATTTCAATAATTGTCCCTGCATAATCTTTTTGCTCAATATCTTGATTATTTGCAATCACAGTTTTTTTACTTTTTCTAAGCTTAAAATCTTGATCCTCAAATTTATAAGAATACAGCAAAGATTTTTTATCTGGTTTGGGCTCACCTTCTAACTTCATATTTCCTATACATTCTGGATCTTCAATTAATTCTTCATCAGATTTAGTTCTTCTTTCAAAAAACTCACGCCAAGCAGGCTTATCTTCACGATTATAAAAACCTATTATGTCTGACATTAATTGTTTAATTTTTTTATTTTCAATTTTAGATTTTTCAACTTTTTCTTGATATGTGATCATATCAATTTCAAAATCTCTTAACTCCATTTCTCCATTTTTCTTCGGAATGAACCAAGAAGTTTCTTTAGGTTTTTTATCTAATAACCATTTATGTAGTTCATAAGTAGAATGACAGTCTTGTTTGTTGTAACTTTCTATTTCTTCTAAAAATTTTTTATCGTTTGTTTCTAGCCATTCAATATAATATTCTTGCGATATATCCCCTCTTTGTACATCGCCCTCTCTTTCAAAGTTATAAAATTTTTCCGTATTTTTTAAAGAATTACTATTCTCAGAAATAAAAAGTCCTTGTCTATTAACTTCCAATAAATTTACAAATTTATCCAAGTTAAGATAATGGTCATATTCAATACCTTTTACTTTATGGAAAGAGGATAGTTTTAATAATGCTGTTATTTCATAACTGCCGTAATGATAAATTTTTGAATTTGGGTATTTTTCAAAATGTTGTTTTGTAAAATCAAAAAACTTAATTAAGTTTTTTTTTTCTTCACTCTTGTTGTGAGACCATAATGCTTTGAAATTTTCTTTTCCATTTTCAATATAAAAAATTCCAAATAAATATTCCAAACCTCCGGGATATATATGATCTTCAACACTTTCGATATCAAAGTATAAATCACATTCAGAGGGTTTAGGTAACAAGTTAAAACCTTTTGATCCATTTAAGTTATAAGGATTTGGTTTATATATTGGAATACCTGTCTTCTCATATTCTTTTTGTAGCTTAGCTTGCGTAACTAATTTGTAAGAAATTTCTTTTCTAAAACCCTTTAAAGGTTTATTTTCATCTTGTTTTGATAATTTAGTCGCTGTATCCATTTTTATATTGAGTAATTTTTTTAAGTGCACTTTTGTCAATCCACCTACTTGATTGAGATTATCCTCTTTTTTCCAAATATTTTCACACCGATCTAGCCATTCACAAGTTTCACAGGCGCTACATTTCTCCGGTTTTGTTTTATTTACTAAAGTTTCAATAAATTTTTCGTAATTTTCTCTAGTTTTTTTAAAAAATTGATTTACCTGATGTACTTGCACTTCTTCTTGAACCATATTCTTCAAAACTATGATGAATTTTTTCGGTAAAACTCCTTGAGTTGCCTCTAACATAAATGTGTATGAACCCAATTGTATGATATGATCTGGTTTAGGTTTATTAGAGTATTTTGTATCTATTACTTCATAACTATAGTCTCCAAATTTAGATTTTTGATCTTTATTAATAATTAAGAAATCAAATTCACCACTCCATTTATCTCTTTTTAACCACCCACCAAAAATAATCTCAAAACCTTCTTTCATTGCCTGAACGGTTTTTGAGATTTTTTCCTCTTTGGTGAGTTTTTGGTCCTTTAAATTAAGTGTTTTCTTAAACTTTTTCTTTAATTCCTTAAAATATTCTTTTTCATGAATATTTCCTCTTTCAATTCTGAGCTTGTCATTTGTTTTTAGCTCAATTCTTTTGAGTTTGAGCTTTTCTTTGTTTATTTCATTAAATATTTTATACTTACAACTCAAGTATCTTCTAAGCATCGTAGGAGAAAAAAGATTTTTCATGAAATTAATCTAATTAAACGCTCTACTAGTTTCAATTGATTACTCAAATATCTTTTCTAATGTTGTTTTAATTTTAAAATTAACTATTGACATTAAAATTACTTTGATTTATAAGGGAATTGTTAAGAATTATTAGATAACCTTGTAATGTAGTCGAAGTTGTTCTTAATATCCTTTCGAAGAATATTTCCTATATTACAAGGCTATAAGACTTAAAACTAAGGAGTTTTTGTTATGAATTGTAATAAACCTAAGGAATATATTAAATATTTCTCGTGTTATAACTGCAACTGTCTCGGTTTTTTTCAGGAAACTAGAGGACTTTTAACAGTTTTAGGGTGGAAACTTTCGCTTAGCAAAACTCGACCTTGTTATATGTGTTCTGGCAAGGGTTTTGTGGCATCTAAAAAAATAATAACAAAAAAAAATAATTACAAATCATTTTTGACTCACTGATAATGACACTAGAAGATAAAAAAATAGAGATTTACAAAAACTTGTTACTCGGTATTTCAGGAGTGACAGAGGCTAAATATCTAAAAACAGTCGAGTCTTCCGTTACAACATCCTGGGGCGTTAATTGGGATCACGATTACATTGCTCGAGACATTTTACAAAATTTTAGAGACGCCAATCTTAAAGAAATTGATAAAATTGATATAAAAGTTTATGACGATCAAATTCTGGTCTCTGCTAAAAATTCATTCGATATACGAAAATTATTTTATATGGGCTCAAATAAATCTGGAGACGATGAAACAATAGGTGAATATGGAGAGGGATTTAAAGCAGCTTGCGTATCCATGATTAAATTAGGTATTAATGACCCGATTTCTATTAGTGGCGATAATGCAATAATAATCTCAGTAGGCAAAGCGGTGGTAGAAAATATGAGGCCACTTATCTACCATTATTTTAAAATTAACAAACAAAACTCAACAATTTTCAGCGTAAATACCTATGACGAAAAGCTCAAAAAAGCTTTTAAATTCGGGATGAATCATTTTTGGTATGAAAAAAATGATCTAGTTGGTCAAAAACTCTACGACTATAACGAAATAGCAGCTTATAAATCTAAGAAAGCCAAAGAAGGTTATATTTTTTATAGAGGTATTATGAGGAACACTATTCCTCATATACCGATAGTAATTAATATTTCAAAAAAGTATGCGGCAATTGAGAATAAAATAAAAGCTGATCGAGATAGAAATTCATTTTCAAGTAAACTCACTCAAACTTTTTTCTCAATTTACGCTAGATCAGGTTTTTACTGGGGTGGGATGAAAAACAATCCTGCAATCCATTACATCTTAAAAACATCGAAACCGATCTGGCCAAAAGGGCATCAGTTATTGAGTGCTATTGGAACATATTCTAGAAGCTTACATGAAGATCTGGTTATTAAAAAAATGTTTGCATCAAAAAAATATTATTGTGAAAGCACTTATAATTATACATCTGGAATAACTTGGTCTGATTGGTACGATACTAAGACACAAAGCTTTGTTTTAAGACGTGATAATAAATTTAAAAAAGATGGAAGAGTAAAATTACCAAGCTATTTTTCTAGCTTTGGCGTTTTGAGTTCTTTAGGACAGTTTGTGAAGAAAAAAAAAGCTGCTGAGGAAAGAGTTAAAAAGACTAAAACAGCATCGCTTACAACAAAACAAAAGAAAGCTGTAAATCTTGCTTTAGATTGTATTAGAAAAGTAGCTCCGACTTTTTCAAAATTATACAAAAACCATATTGAAGATGAGGGAATTTATGATTTGAATATTAAAATGTGTGAGTCGAAAGATCTTCTGGGGCAATTAAAAGATAATCGGGAATATAATGATAAAACTATTTTTCTTAATAAAGAGTTATTTAAAAGTAGTTTTGGAAAATTTTTTAGCACGTTAGCTCATGAAATGAGCCATGTATTTGGTCAAGACGGACAAAGAGAATTTTCTGATGTATTGACTCATTTACTAGAGCAAGCCGTGCAAAGAAATAAAATTTTAAATCAATATGCTAAAAAATGGAAGGAATTAAAATTATGATTTATAACCTTAAAATTTCAACACCTATTCAAAAAAGCAATATAGTTGTGTTCTTTTTAAAAAACCATGAAATGGAGGAACACACTTATTTGAACTTAAATGAAGGTTTAAGCAAAAATAAAATTAGCATCAAAGAATATGAAGAAGTGGGTTATAGAGATTTGCTAAATATTAAAAATTTATCAAACGAAAGTTTGTTACTTTTAAACGGTGAACAAATAATTGGTCACAAGATAAAACAAAATAGAGTAGTAGCAAGCTCAGCATTAATAGAAAAAAATTCTGAAGGAATAATAAGAGTATCCTGTGGTGAAAAAAATAGATGGTCGGCATTAACCAACGAGGATATCAGCACATCTGACTCAATGTTTTTCTCACGGCAAACACTTCATAAACAGAACCTATCGTGGGGACAGATAGATAGCTATCTTTATCAAAATGGCATTAAATCTCTTACTAAAGACTCATCAATAGTTTACAAGAAGAATAAAATAACTGTAGATAATATCGTTGAGTCGTTTAAAACAGAGGCTAACGTAATTGGTTTAGCGATAGGAAATCATTTTGGTATTACAAGCTTAGATGTCTTTTCAAACCCTTTACTATTTCAGCATTACTACAAAAAAATTTTAAGAAGTTACGTACTTGCAAATTTAAGTAATAATAAAAAAATAATAAATTTAAATGAGCAAGACGTGAATATTTTTCTTCAAAATGTATACGTTGCAAGAAAAAGAAAAATTATGAATTTAAAAGGACAACACGGTGAAAAATACTCTCTGCAAAGCAATAAAATTGTAGGTAATGTTTTGTATGATAAAGCTAAAGTAGTTCATTTTACTGCGTTACTTAAAAATGATTTGAATGAACTTCCAGACAAAAATAAAACAAGAAAGGCAGCTTAATGACATTTGAAATGAATTATTTGATATTTTCTATAGTTTTTCTAATTATAGGAGCTTTAGTGGGGTATTTTATTTATTCAAGATTAAACAAAGATAAGATTGATCAAAACAAAGATTTAGAAACATTAAAAACAGAAGTTGAAGACACTTTTACAAAATTACTTAACGATTTAAATAAAAAAGTCGAGTCATACCATGCTAAATCTGATCAAGATCGGGGCTCTTTAACACAAGTCCTAAAAGATATTCGTTCTATTGGTAGTGGTGTTAGTTCTGATATTAATACCTTTAAAAATGTCTTAGTTTCAGGAGGCGCTAGAACACAAGGTCCTTGGGGACAAATGGTTCTAGAAAAAATTTTAGAAAAGATGGAGTTTACCGAAGGAACTGAATATGAAAAACAAAAATCAATTAAAACTGATGATGGACGTAAAATTCCAGATTGTATCGTTCATCTCCCAAATGACTCAGGCGATAGAAGAGATATTGTCATTGATGCTAAAGTAAGTTTGCAAGCATGGTCAGAGCACGAGGAAAGTGATGATCCAATTGTAAAAAAAGAAGCACTCAAAAGACATATTCAATCTGTTAAAAATCATATTCGAGATTTGGCCAGCCAGAATTATCAAAATATTCCTGGTATAGAGAGTTTGGACTCAGTTATAATGTTTTCTCCAAATGAGCAGGCAATTTTTGGTTTAGGAAAGGAAAGTAGAAATATTTTAGATCTAGCTTTTGACAAAAAAATTGTACCTGTTGGACCAACTATGCTTTATTTTGTTTTGAAGTCTGTTGCTGATAATTGGAGCAAGTCAAAACAATCAAAGAATATGCAAGAGGTAATTAAGATAGCTAATCTAGCATGTTCTCAGGCTACTGAAATTTATCATTCAGCCAAAAAATCAAAAGAAAATATTAACAAAACTCTTGAAAATTTAGATGATGTATTGGATCAAATACAAGACGGTAGAGGAAGTTTTTTAGGAAGAATTCAAAGAATGACTAAATTGGGCGGATTAAACCCTAAAAGCATTCCTGACGAGGCAATTAAAAATATTGAAAATGCCGAGGTTAGTAAAATAACAAAATCAAAAAAGACCGAGTAGTTTCCTCTCATTATAACTTAAAATGGACTATATATTTATAGATACTGAAAGTACAGGATCAAGCACAGTTTGGGACCACATAACGGAGATTGGAATGATCCGAACTGATTCTAATCTCAACATAAAAGATACTTGGGAAATGAGATGTAGAATTAAGGATGGTGTTGTCCCAAATTTGGGCGCCCTCGAGGTCACAAATTTTACTATAAAAGATTTAACTGAGTCAAATTACTCCCATTTACAAATGGTTGAGGCAATAGAAAAAAAATTCAAAGAATGGGGAAAAGTAATAGTCTTTGCATATAACGGGCAAAATTTTGATTATCCTCTTATTCAAAAGACGATGTACAAGAGTTTAAAACCACCTTATCTTTTAAATACCGAGGGAAATAAACAAGGTGATATCCTTAATGTTATTAGAGCAGCCAAACTAGTCAACCCTGAAGTAATTGAAACTCCAATATCAGACTCAGGAAATCCTGTATTTAAATTAGACAAATTGATGAAACACGAGGGTGCACACGGAGCATTAGCAGACAGTCGCGCTATGTTATCTGTTGCACAAAAGGTGTATGAAAAATCTAATTCTGTTTGGAAATGTTCTCTTCTTACTCTCAGTCGAGCTGATAGCACTAATGTTATCATTAAAAATAAAATGTTTTGTCAACTGCAGTGGTTTTATGGACGATTAAGAAAATATTTAGTTCATCATTTTACATTTCATCCAATATTTGAAGCTTGGAGCCAGTGTTGGGATTTGAGGTGGAAGCCCGAAGATTATTTTGAATTAGACGATGAAAACTTAAAAAAAGCATTAACAAAATCTCCAAAAATTTTACGTAGTTTTAAAACAAATAAAAGTGAAGTTATCCTAAACTACAAGCACGCTTTAGATGAAAATCCCTATAAAGAAATTGGCATTGAAGAGCTAAAAAGAAGGGTGGAAATTTTAAGCAATAACTTAGAATTTAAACAAAGAGTAAATAAAATTCTACAAGAAATTCACGATGAAAAAATCTCACTTGATAAAGAAATTGACAAAAAACTCTATCCAGAAGAAATGCTTTACACTAATTTTCCTAAACCAGAGGATAAAAATTTAATGAAGATATTTCATCAATTTAATTGGGAGGATAAAATTGATGTTATTGATAAATTTAAAGAAGAAAGATTTTCCAGATTAGCCGAAAAATTAATTTATGAGGAAAAACCCGAGGTCCTTCCTGAAAGTACATTAAAAAAAATTAAAAGAGAAATAGCCGAAAGGATTTTTTCAACAGAAAAACAGAATTGGACAACTTTACCAGAGTTTTATAGGCAAATAGATGAGAAAAGAAGCAAGTACGAAAATGATGAAATAAAAATGAAATTATTAGATGAATATGACAAATTTGCACAAGCTATAGAGAAAAAATATGAATCTGCATAATAAAAATTATAAACAGGTTTAAAGTTAAATTATTACAGAGGTTGACATATTTAAATAAAATAATTATTTAATCATTAATGGCAACCATAAAGTCTACTGACGAAACTTTTGAAAAATTAAAAAAAGAAAATAAAAATCTTTTAATAGATTTTTGGGCACCATGGTGTCGATGAGCCCACTCACATCTTGTGGGTGGGCTCATCGATACAAACCCACGTGGTCCATGCGTTCAAATTTCTCCGGTGTTAGAGCAAATCTCTGAAGAGATGAAAGATGTAACTATTGCTAAACATAACATTGAGGAAGAATTAAATCTCCCTGTTCAATTTTCTGTGAAAAGTATACCGACCATGATTCTTTTTTGTAATGGCGAACAAAAAGCTGTTAAAGTAGGTGCATCTAGCAAAGAAGATCTAGTGGAATTTCTTAAAAAAAACAAAATTTAATTTTTATTCAAAATATTTGAACAAAAATAAAGACTGCCGAAACAGCAGATAATTTTTTTTTCATTACTACTAATTTTTTTTAACGCTTCTTTAAAATTCTGTGCTGTCTCAGACTTAATTTTATTGTTATTAGCTATCTTGTTGAGTTCTTTAGCAGAAACTGAACTTTCGTTTTCTATAGGAATGGTAACTATCTTTTTAAATATACCTTTCAAATTTTTAATAAATAATTCTGGCTCTTTATTCTTAGACATGGCCCAAACACCATATATGGGCAATTTTATCTTTTTAAGATAGTTGAACAAATTTAACGAGTCCGTGGGTGCATGAGCACCATCTATCATTATCATTTCATTTTTATGCAACATTTTTTTTATGTTACCTTTTTTTAAATAATCATATCGACCTGGAAAAGATAGGTTGGGAATAGTTTTTTTTATTACTTTTTTGCTGATATTTAAATCTAAAGCTATTTTGATAGCATGAGCAATATTACTAAACATGCCCTCGCTATGTACATTTTTAGCATTAAGCTTTATTTTCGCTGACTTATCTTGGTAAAAATAAAGATTATTTTTTTTTATTAATCTCCAAGAACTTGGATAATGGATTATACTTTTATTTTTTTTCAAATAAAGTTTAGCCCTCTTTAATACATAGGGGGTTTGTTTTGCTATATATATGTTACTAAAGCTGGATAAATACCCTGTATCCTCTTTGATTATTTCACTTAGAGTTTTTTTTTTAAGAAAGTTTTTATGTTGCAGATTAATATTTGTAACGACTTGAGCGAGGGGGAAAGAAAAGATATTCGAGCAATCATTTTTCCAAAGAGCTCCAGTCTCTATAATAAAGTAATCTACATTTAGTTTAGACGCATTTATTACATAAACCAAAGTAAGAACTTCGTACACAGTTAAGGGAATTTTTAATTTTTCAATCTTTTTAATAGTCTCTTTAATTTCTCTATAAGATAAATATCCTTTTCCCATATAGTATCTATCTCGAATATCAAAAATTGACGGCGAAGTGTAAGTTGACACAGTTTGATTGTTAGCTTCTATGAAATTTTTTAATGACCACAGCGTAGTGAATTTTCCTGACTCACCAAGTACGCTAATAACGTTATTAAGTTTCCTTTCTGGATTTCCTAATAAATTGAGAGCAAGTTTGATTCTTTTAAGACCAAACTTTACAGATTTATTAAATAATTTATGACGCGTTAGATGCTGGTATATCAACTTTGACATTTGATGTTGACTCAGCTTTTGCCTCTTTTTCTGATTTTTTGAGAAGCACTCTTATTAGACTTGTAATTCTCTCTCTAATTTCAATTCTTGATTTAAAAACACCATCAATCATACCTAACTCTTGTAAACTTGATGAAACACCGAAGTTTTCAGGTAGTGCTTGCCCTTTGTTAACAGATGCTGAAACTCTCTTCCCAGCAAAAAGCTGCGATTGGTTACCGGGATTGGTAGAAAATAAAAAATCATTACCGTATGTGTTGCAAAACGTTCCGCCGGTAATTTTAGCTTCCAAAATTCCGATTGTGATGATGCCTGCTTTTCTTAATTCTCTCATCGCAAACATTTGCTTTGGCATTGTGCTGAGTCCGTGGATATTAGTCGCTACCGACATCCCACCGCTTTGATATATTGAGATTACTCCGTCAACTTTTTCATCTAATGCTTTTTGTATACCACTTAAGAGTTGCTCATTTTCTCGGGGTGTCATAGCAGATCCGCCGAATGCAAAATTGTAACCAAAAGCAACTATTTTTAATCCATTAACTGTCCCTAAACCTGCTAGGATCGCTGAGTCTTGATTAGTTTTTTTAACATTAGCATTATATTTATCTATATATTTTGTTTCACCAATTTTGAAATTTAAAGGGTCTGGGTTAGCAGGAGGGCAAGGTATTCTCTCCCACTCTCCGTCATCAAATAAAAGTTCTGTAAATAAAATTTTTGGATCAAGGTCAAAGTGATGAGTACATTCGCAGACATTAAAGTTTTTTTTAAGATCATCTCTTAATTTCATTTGATTGCAACCGGGGCAATTAACCCAAGTACTATTTGCTTGCTCGGCTTTTGAAGGTCTTTTTCTTTTAAAAGTTTGTTTTGCTTTTTCTACAAAGCTTTGTAATTTTGCTTGAATCCAATTCATCTCAATTCTTCTACAAAAGTTTTGATTATATTTCCAACATTTTTTGGCAATTTAGTGTCATTTAAATTTTTTCCAATGTATTCAACTATACTAGAGCCAACAATAACACCATCACAACCAGTCTGGGTCATTTTTTTTGCATCTCCGGGTGTTTTGATGCCGAATCCTGAGCAAACAGGTAAATCGGTATAAGTTTTAATTTTTTTTATCATATTTTTAACGTCTTCTAAATTAGCTGATTTAGAGCCTGAGATACCAGAAAAATTTAGACTGTAAACCCAACCAGAAAATAAATTTGATAATTTTTTAAGCCTTTCTTCTTTAGTTGTTGGAGCCACTAATTTTATCAAAGAAAGATTTTTTTTATTCATCAAGTTTCTAAGCTCATTCTCTTCTCGTAATTCATGTGGTGCATCAACAACTAAACAACCATCAGCGTCTACTGAAGCTAAGTCACTCACAAAGTTTTTAATAGGATATTTGAAAATATTAGACATATAGCCCATTAAAATGATGCCAACATCATTGTTATAGTTTCTGACAGCTTTTGCCAATTTTATAGTATCTTTTAAAGTAACATTTCTTTGTAAGCAATGATCATGAGCATTTTTAATAATTATTCCTTCACCACTTGCCTCCTGTGTAGGAAAACCAATTTCACAAATATTAACTCCAGCATCTATTGATTTCTTGATTATTTCTAATGATTTTTCAAAATTAGGATAACAAGCAACAAAGTAAGCTATCATTTTTGTTTTTTGTGATTTATTGGAGAAAATCTTTTTAAATCTATTACTCAAAATCTTTACCTATTAAGCGTTCAATTACATCAAGGTCTTTTTCTACTCTTCCACATGCTGTGGCACAGATAATATAGTCCTTAGGTTTACCTTTGGCTCTTTTCAAAGCTTCAGTGACTGCCGCAGCAGGTTCAAATGAAATTCCTATACCTTCGTTTTGTGCGACAAGCTTATAAGTCTCTAAAAGTTCCTTATCATTTGCAGTGGAGGCTTCTATTGCACCAATATCTTTAAGATGTGCTAACTGAGGAGATATTCCATAGTACATAATTCCAGCTCCGAGTGAACTTCCGCCAAGTGACTTTGATCCATCATCTGATTGAAGAAATTTCGTTACCATACCTTGCTGAATTCCTTTTGTACCATTAGTTAGAGCAGCAGTCTCTTCAGCTTCAACAACAACTTTTTTAATTTCAGGCTCATCCAAAAATTCAAAAATTGAACCAGTAAAATTACTACCCGCTCCAGCACATGCTATTATTTCATTTGGAAGTTTTCCTTCAAGTTCCATAAACTGCTCTCTCATTTCTTTTCCAATGATGCTTTGAGCGTATCTTACGATATCAACAAATGGTGAAGAGGAACATGTGGAACCAATTAAATAGTAATAATCTGGATTATTAGACCATTCTTTTATAGCCGCTGTTATAGCTTCACGAAGTGAGCCTTCAACAATTTTGAGCTTTCCCCCATAATGTTTAGCTTTTATTAAATTTTGATTAACCCGTGCGCAATCAATTTTTCCCATCACTCCTACTATTGGCATACCAAACTTAGCAGCAGTAGCAGCAGCTGCAGACCAATGTTGACCTGCTCCAGATTCACAAATAATTTTTTTCTTACCCATTCTTTTTGCAAGTAAAACTTGAAACAAAGTATTTGTAGGTTTGTGACTACCTGTATGATTTAAATGTTCTTGTTTGAAATAAATTTTTGCTCCACCAATTTTATTTGTTATTCGTTCGGCAAAATATATCGGGCTTGGCCTTCCAATCCAATGTTTGCAGTAATAAGCAAATTCATCTAAGAATTTTTTATCTTTAATTGCAGCCTCAAAAGCTTTTTTAAGCTCTTCAAGATTATTCATTAAATTCTCTCCAGCTGCTATTCCTCCATATTCACCGAAATAGCCATCTTTATCAGAACCAGTTTTTAAAGAATTTTTAATTTTTTCTGTGCTCATTGAATTCTTTGATTTTATTCATAAAACTTTTGATTTTTAAATGATCTTTTTGTCCTAATTTAGATTCTAAACTAGACGATAAATCAAAAAAGTTAACCCCTAATTTTACAAGGTTTTCAACATTATTTTCACTGATTGAACCAGCTAAAGCAAATCTATTCCCTTTAGGAAGTTTTGAGATTAAATTTTTAGGAAATTCAAAAGATTTTTCCATCCCAGGAGTATCAAATAAAATTATTTCAGCGCCACCAAAATTTTTATAATTATCGATATCTAATTCACCTTTTACCTTAATAGCTTTTATTACTTTTAATCCCATAGATGTGATTTCTTTTACTCTTTCTGGCTTTTCAGAACCATGAAGTTGTATGTAATCAAAATTTCCTAAAACTGTTTTTTCAATAAACTCATCACTTGGGTTTACGGTTACAGCTACAAACAAGGAATTCTTTTTTTTATAAGATTTTAATTTTTGGACTTCTTGTAAATTCAAGTTTCTTGGGGATTTTTTGTAAAATACAAAACCTAAAAAATTTACTCCAAGGTCAATACAAATTTGAACATCTCTGGCAGGATGTAAGCCACAAATTTTTAATTTCATATTAATTTAATTCTTTTATAAGTCTTTGAATATTTTTTTTAAGCGAGCCATTAATAAGACTGCGCCCCATAACTAAAGCGCTTGCCCCATTTTTAAAAGCTTGCTTGGGAGTCATCACTCTCTTTTGATCTCCCTTGCTATCTCCAGATAATCTTATCCCTGGAGTAATTATTTCCTTTTTAAAAAATTTTTTTACAATTTTTATTTCATGAGGGCTACAAACTATTGCATCTAATTTTGCTTTAGACGCTAATTTAGCTTGAGTTGATACTATTTTTTTTACATCTCTATTGTATCCAATCTCTTTCAAAGATTTGTTATTAAGCGAAGTAAGTATACTGACTCCAACTAGTTTTGTAGTTTTGCCTGAAACTTTTTTAGCAGCTCTTAAAGATTCTAAACCTGCACTTATATGAATAGTAATATAATTAAATTTTAAATCTTTAACTGCTCTCATAGCTGAAGCACAAGTGTTAGGAATATCTGACCACTTATAGTCACCCCATGTAGTTTTGTTTTTGAGATTTGATACAAATTTTCTCCCATTTTTTGAATTTAAGAATTCTAAACCAAATTTATATCCAAAAGGCAGCTTTGAATTTTTTGTCTCTTTAATTATTTTTTTAACTTTATTAAGGTTAGTGGTATCACAGGCAATAAAGATTTTTGGTTTTTTCATTTGTTAATCAATTTTAAAAGTTTTTTACTTGCTCTAAATCTTACTTTATTTTTTTCTGGAACATAAATTATTTCTGCTGTTTTAGGGTTTCTCGCTGAGTACTTGGCTTTTATTCTTTTAATAAAAAAAGTTCCCCATCCATTTATCCGGACAGTTTTTCGATCTAATAGAGCTTTTTTAATTCCGTTACAGAAGATATCTAAGATATTTTCAATTTCAAGTTGGTTGAGTTGTGGGTTTTTTTCTTTAAGTTGTTTGATGAGTAAGGGTCTTGACAATTATTTTTCTTATTTTCCTTTTTTTTCTTTTTTTCCTATTGCTTTATCGAATATGGAACGAAGCGTCTGGCCCGATTTTGCTGCCCCTTCACCAAACTTTTTAATAAGTGAATCTTGTTCTTTTTTCTGGGCAGCCTTAGGGCTTAATATAATTTTGCGTTTCTCAAAATCTAATTCTTCTATCAAAGCGTCGGCCATAGTATTTCCCACATTATAGATCTCTGGGCGGCAGTCAGCAGGTTCAACTGCTAGCAGGTTTTTTCTAATCATAACGATAATTTTCTTTTCTGGATCCACAGCAACCTTAACTCCAGAATTCAAAACCTCTACCACCTTCGTAGAAATTACTGATCCTACTTTCTTATTATTTTCTTTAAACCAGTCATAAGGATCTTTTTCCAAAGCTCTTTTTGAGAGTTTTATCTTATCATTTTTTATATCTGTAATTTTAACGCTTATGATTTCGTTTTTCTTAAATTTTTTTAATTCTTCAATATTTTCAGAAAATGAGATTTCTTTATAATGCAAGTAGCCCGTCAGCCCAATGTCAACTATCTCACCGAATAGGCCTTTGTCAGTAATATTTTTAATCTTGATTTGAACTTCTTTTCCTAAATTAGCTTTCACTTTCTCCCATGGATTTTCTGCTCCAGCTCTATCTTTATAAGAAAGCGCAATTCTTTTTGCGTCTTTTTCAATAGATTGCACTTTCACAGAAATTTTCTGTGAGACAGATAAAACTTTTGAAGGTTTTATATTTTTATCGGCGTGATCCAGCATAGACTGGTGCACAAGCCCTTCCGCAGAAACATTATCAGAATTTGTTATAAGGCAGAACGCGCCATATTCAGTAATTTTAACTACTTGCGCAGGGTATGTTTCACCCACTAAAAATTTCTTCTCAATATTTTCAAAGGGACTCTCACTTAATAATTTAATTGAGGCTGACAGACGGTTTGTTTCTTTATCAATTTTTGAAATGACAACTTTAGGTATTTTTTGACCGACACTTAAAATATCAGTTATACTGGAAATTCTATTATGTGAGACATCACTCTGGTGCAGTAAAGCAGTAACGTCATTACCTAAATCCAAAAATGCCCCCCACCGGCCATCGGGGATTGCCTTCACGACTGCATTCTTGACGATGTCACCTTCTTTAAAATTCTTTAACGCTTCTGATAATATTGCGTTCTTACTCCTCGTTAAAATTTCTCTACGTGAAACCGATCCATTCGCTCTAGCACGATCACAACGAACGGGTAAAACTTTTATTGGAGTATTGAATAAATGATCAACTTTTTTTAGCGGGCGATCCGATAACTGGCTGCTTGGGAGAAAAAGTGGAAGGGTTTGGTCAAATGCGTAAAAAATATATCCACCTTTGATACGCGTTTTTATGACACCGGTTATTTCTTCTTGGTTTTCGAAGGCAGTTACGAAACGTTTCCATGCACTTAATCGTTTAGCTTTGTCCCTAGAGACAATTATCTCACCCTTGAAGCTCTCGAGACGTTCAATGAAAATTTCTGTAGTTACCCCTACTTTAATTTTAGAGAGTTCGTCCTTATACTCCTCAATAGGTACCATCCCCTCCATTTTTGCGTTTTTAATATCTACAATTACATAATTTTTAGTGATTTCGGATATAGTAGCTTTTATGATTTGATTTTCTTTAGGCAGGTCTTTAAAATCTTTTTCTAAAAGATTTTGAAATTCTTTTTGAGAGGTGCTAATGCCTTTTGGTTCTTGCTCAGTTGGCATCTTAATTTTTTAATACTTTCTCAACGTGTTTAGACATTTTTTTTAACATAGCTTGTTTATTCAATTTGTCGGTCAAGATTTCTATCGAATCTCTATGTTTAAGTAAAGGGGAGTTTTTTCTTTTTGAGTCTGCTAAATTTCTTATTCTAAGGGCTTTTTTGACATCTTTCAATTTTATTTTGGAATTTATTTTTTTTAGTTCCTTGTACCTTCTTAATGAAGCTGTACTCAGGTTACATTTAAAAAAAAATTTTAAATCTGAATTTGGAAGAATTTTTGTTGAAATATCCCTCCCTTCAATACAACAATTTTTATATTTTATAGCAAAATTAGTTTGATATTTTTTTAAAATTTTTCTTATATTATTATTTTTAGCAATAATAGAGGTATATTCTGAAATTTCTGGTGTATGTAAATTATTTTTCTTTATTTTTGAATAAACTAAATATTTAAATTTTTTTTTAAGGAATTTAATCTTATTCTTGGGATTGTATCTTAACAATAAAAAACCAGCGTATCTATATAGTAAACCAGAAGAGAGAAACTTTAGTCCGTACTTTTTTGAAATAAGTTTTGCCCCAGTTGATTTTCCTGTCGCTGCTCCACCATCACATGATATCTGTATATTTTTATTTTTGTATTTCAAATTTTGATCCTAATGTTTTCATTATTTTTAAAAAAGACGGTGAAGAGGTAAAAACAGTTTCAAAATTTTTTATGTTAGTTTTTGCTTTAGTAAGTATTGCAATTATAAAAGCACACATAGCCACACGGTGATCACCGAGGTTACCAACATTAATTTTTTTATCACTAGCATCAATCATTCCCTTTCCAAAGATTTTCATTTCATCTTTTTTTAAGATACACTTAACTCCAATTTGGTTAAGGATCTTTTTCATTTCATAAGCGCGTGAGCTCTCTTTGTTAGAAAGATCAGAAATGCCGCTAAACACAGAAATACCTTTAGTTAAAGCTGCAATAACAAATAAAATTAAATATTCATCAGTTGTTCTTGAATAAAATTTAGACGATACTTTTATCGATCTTAGGATACTACTTTTAACAAATATGTCTCCACTAATTTCATTATTTTTCTTTTTAATATTTAACAATCTAATTTTTGCCCCTTGTTGTTTAATGATATCATAAAATCCAGTCCTTGTTGGGTTTAGGCCTACATTTTTTATTTTTAAAGATGAGTTTTTATTTAGCAAAGTTAGTGCGGTAAAAAATGCAGCTGAAGATGGATCTCCTGGGACATTGATATTTATTGAGTTTAAATATTTTTTTCCAAACACAGTAATTATTCTTTCTTTTCCATTTTTAATTTTTATCGCTTGATGATTTCCAGACAAAATATTTTCCGTATGATCTCTGCTTTTATTTTTTTCGATAATCTTTGTGTTTCCATATGAGTTTAACCCAGCAAAAATGACAGCACTTTTTAATTGAGCTGACACTCCTGCTTTGTATTGGATACCAACGGGCATATCAGTTGAAACTAGTGTTAAAGGAAAATGATATTTATTTTTTGGTAAAAACGTAGCGCCAAATTCTGACATTAATTCAATTAATGCTTTCATACTCCTTTTATTTAAAGAGCGATCCCCTTTAATTTTTACTTTAATATTTGGTGTTGTAGATAATATTCCAACTAAGGTGCGTGCAGCTGTTCCCGAATTGCCAAAATTTAATTCTGTAATTGCTCTTGCATTTAAAGATCCAAGGCCTTTTCCGTAAACTAAATAATTACCTTTAGATCTTTTTATAATTTTAACTCCCAATTTTTTAAGGCAGTTAATTGTTGAAAACACATCCTCAGACTCCAAGACATTCTTGTTTGATGAAATATTTTGACTTATAGAACCTATCAAGAAACTTCTGATTGAAATTGACTTATCAGGATCAACTTTAATAGTTTTATTAAAAGGTTTTATTCTATTTTTTATTTCAATAGAAAAACTTTTTTGAGACATTATTTACTTGGAAAAATCCAGTCCAAAATAGCTTTTTACCGCTTCAGAATTTTTCAGCAACTCACGCTTTGTACCTTCCGCAATTATATGCCCATCGTTAATCAGATAGTTTCGATCTGTAATTTTAAATAAATTATCTAATCCGTGCTCGCTCAAAATACATGCAACGCCTAATGATTGTATTCTCATTATATACTTTTGCATTTCTTGCACATGGATTGGATCAATATTAGAAAAACTTTCATCTAATAAAACAATTTTTGGATTATTAATCATAATTCTAGCCAAAGAAATTCTTTTGGCTTCCCCACCGCTGACATTTCCTGCTTTTATTGAACGCAAATGAGTTAGGTTGAACTGCTCTAAAAGCAACTCACATTTTTCTTTTGCTTTTCTATTATTCTTTTCAAATAATTGAATCAGCCCCATCAGATTATTAAAAACACTTAGATCATTAAAAAGTGATCTAGCTTGAGGCATGTAACCTAAGCCTAGCTTTGCCCTCAAATGAATTGGAATTTGAGTTATTTTTTTTCCGTTTATATAAACTTCACCTTCATCAGCGTCTTCAGCACCTATAGCGATATTAAACAACGTACTTTTTCCAGCTCCATTGGGACCAAGCAAACCTACGATTTCGCCTGGGAAGACTTTTAATGAGAGCTTTTTAAGAATGGGCCTTCCATCGAAGCTTTTTGAAAGATTTTTAACCTCAAGAACTGGAGATGATTTCTTAAATTTTAATATTCTAAAACCTTTTTTCATTTAAATTCACTTTAGCCTTTATATTATTATTTTTAAATGAGGAGATATTAAGTGTTTGATCTTTTAAATCAAATAAAAGTTTATCTGCCTTAAGATTTCCCCGAGAGTCATTTATTTGAACTTTTTCAGATATAGTCAATAGACTTTTAGAATTGGAATACTCAGCTTCTTCGGCAAAAAGAGCGCTTTTTTGATAGTTTGCTTTCACATTTTTTTTGAAAATCATATCAAATGTTTTATTATTATATTGACCAAATTTTGAAGAAACGTTCAGCCTAGTATTATCTTTAAAGTAAAAAACCGCTTCAACTTCAGTCATATCTATTATTTCGTCATTTTCTAATCTCGTTTTAGCAATTTTTGATTTTAGCACATACCTATTTCCTGATAAATCAATATTTGAGTAACTTATGTTATAAAACACGTTGGCCTCATCATTTTGATTTTCTCCCTTTAACTCCTTATTAATCTTCTCCTTTGTAGTTTTTGGTAGAATTTCTTTTTTTTGAACTTTGTTTTTATTTTCTGAATAAGTGAATAAAATAATACATAAACCTAAGAATAATAAACTTAACTGTATAATTCTTAATTTTTTCTTTCTTTCCATTATTTTATTCCATTTTCTAATAAAGAGTGAATATGAATAATACCTTTAAGCTTTTTATTATTTTTTCTATAGTCTTTATCTGAAACCACAAGTAGGCTTGTTATTTTTCTTTCATTCATTAAACCTAACGCTTTTGAGGCTGGCATATTTTCATTAACAACTAGTGGCTTTTGTGTCATGATTTCTAGTAAATTTTGATTATTAGAGAAGCTTTTCATTCCTCGTCTTAAATCTCCATCAGTTAATAAACCTTTGATATATTGTTTACTTGTTATGACAACTGTTCCAAGTTTTTTTTTATTCATTTCACGAAGAGCTTCTTTAAATTTTTTTTTATAATTTATAATTGGTATTTTTTTCCCAACTAGCATTATATCTTTTGCTAAGAGTAAAGTGTTACCAATATTTCCACCAGGATGATAAATTTTAAATTTTTCTTTTGAAAATTTTTTTTGACGCATTATGGTAGTTGCCAGACAATCTCCCAAAAGAAGAGTAATAGATGTGCTTGTGGTTGGAACCATTCCAGTTACATCAGACTCTTTTACTTTAGGTAATATCAGTTTTATGTCGCTGGCTTTTAATAATATGCTATCTGGCTTTGAAGCTATACCAATTATTTTAATACTATATCTGTTAGCATATTTTATCATATTAGTTAGTTCAGATGTATTTCCAGAATAAGAAAATATTATTAGGATGTCTTTTTTTTCTATTTGCCCCATATCACCGTGTAAGGCTTGAGCTGGATCACAAAAAAAACTAGGAATACCTATACTTGAGAATGTAGCAGATATTTTTCTTGCTATTAAACCAGACTTACCTATGCCTGCAAAAATTATCTTACCTTTACAATTCAGAATTAAGTCGACAGCTTTAATAAATGATTTATTAAAAATTTTTTTTATTTTTTTTAATTCATTGATCTGTATATCAGCAGATTTTTTAGCTGTAGTAATATAATTCTTCTTGCTCATTAATGTTCGAAAATATCTGGATCTTTAAATCCCGCTTTGTCTAATTTAATTCTACTTTCTAAACCTTTCATGGTGCTTAAAAATAAATCAAATCTATTCTCTCTTTTTAAAATTTTTTCTAAAAATTCCTTAATTTTTTTGAGATAAAAGCAGTCTTTTGCGGCATAATTAAGTTCGTTATCTGAAATTGACTCCAATCCTTTGGACCAATCAGTCGAACTACCATATTTTTTATCCAATTTTACTTTACAAATTTGATCTGTAAGATCTTTAAGCCCATGATTTTGTGTCCAGGTCCTGGCAAGTTTAGACATTAGCTTGGTGCAGTAATAATTTTTAACATTTGTTTTTAAATATACATCTAAAAAATGAACGTCCATTCTTGCAAAGTGAAAAATTTTTAAAATTTTTTCATTTTCTAAAATTGAAACTAAGTTAGGAGCTTTATAATCTTTATTAGGTTGGATAATATAAACGTTTTCATCGTCAGCAGTTAAAGACACAATCGATAATTTATCTCTGTCAGGTTTTAAGCCCTGCATCTCACAATCAATGCTGCAGTAATCTTTTATTTTAGATGTTATTTCTGCCGTTAAGTCACCTTGTATTTTATGAATTTTCATATAATTCTTAATTAATATCATGAAAAATAAAATTGTCACTTTATTTGGAGGATCTGGTCAAATTGGATCAAATTTAATCGGGTCTCTTATCAAAAAAAATTATAGAGTTATTTGTGTAACAAGGTCAGCTTTCCGTAATACACATTTAAAGACGCAAGCCACACCTGGAGCTATTGAATTATTAGAGTGGAATACTGAAAATTTAAGCAAAGTAGAAAATGCAATTAAAAATTCCGATGTTGTAATTAATCTCGTAGGCATACTATATGAAACAAGAAAACAAAAATTTTATAAACTACATGCAAAGCTTCCTGAGGCAATTGCAAAAATATGCGCAAGATCAAATGTTGAAAAGCTGATTTTTTTGTCGGCCATTGGTGCATCTCGAGAAAGTCGCAGTTTATATCAAAGATCAAAATTTCAAGGGGAGATAAATGTACTAAATAATTTTAAAAAATCTGTTATTATTAGACCCTCAGTTATTGAATCTCATTCTTCAAACTTCAGTAACCTTTTTGCACGACTTAGTTTTTTCCCCATCATACCGATTCCAAATGTTTATCGATATAAATTTCAACCAATATTAGTAACTGATGTTGTTAAAGCAATAATGAAAGCAATTGAATTGAAAGATAATTTTGGAAAAATTTATGAAATAGGTGGACCTAAAATTTTTACTTTTAAAGAAATGATAGAATCTATTATGCAGGCTATCGGAAAAAAAAGATTAATTATTCAGATGCCTATGCCTCTTGCAAAAATTCAGAGTACTATAACTGATTTGTTACCTTTTCCTCCTATTCTTACAAGAGATCAATGTGAGATACTCTCAGAACAAGATAATATTGTATCTAACAATCACTTAACACTTAAGGATCTAGACATTGAGCCTGCAGATGTGGAAAAAGCAATGATTAAGTGGCTCGTCCGTTTCCGTGATCGAGGTCAATTTAGTTTGGGAAAGTATAATGAAAAGTCTTAGTTTATTATCAGGTTATATTTATTTAATTCTTGCAATTATAACAGGTATTGCCTCTAACGGTTTTCTCAAAACCACAGAAAGTTTTACCAAACTCACACCAACAATTTTTTGCATTTTAAGTATTATCATTTGTATCTTTTGTTTGTCTAAAGCTATGACTATCATTCCTGTTTCGACAACATATGCTAGCTATGGCGCACTTACTATTTTCGCTGTTACTTTATTTGGCGTCTTTAAATATAACCAGACTCCAAACTTATATGGAATAATTGGTTTAGTATTTATTATTCTCGGAGTTATACTTTTAAATGTTTTTGGTAAGGTAAAATAAAATTCTATGACATCGAAAATTATCAGTTATAATTAAGAATGACTTTATTGTTTTTATCACTAGCAGGCATCATTGCTATCATTGTTATTCTTGTATCGGCAAAGTTTATTAAAGCAGGGTTTGATGCTAGAGGTGAGGTTAAAGAGGAACAAAGAAAAGAGAAACTCAAGCAAGAGGATGAAGAAATTTTAGATAAATTAAAAGAAAAAAACTTATCTCCTGAAGACCTTAAAAAAATTTATGAAGATCTTCAGAAGAAAAAATAGTCTTGATTATTAAAATAATCCTCTAGGAATTATAAAGTAATGTATCGCAAGCACGATTGCTACCGAAACACTTAATCCAAATATCATTTTAACAAAGTCTTTTCCAATTAGTGGAAAGACATATTTGAATTTATAATCCTTGTTCATAGTTGAAATTGCCAACTCTCTTCCACATAATAAGCCTACAAACACCCATGTCGTTGACATTGGTAAATCATTCAACTCTTTGAAGTAGAAAAGAACTGCAGCATAAATCACGTTGATGATCGTTGCTGACCTAGCATATCTCGTTCCAGTTTTTTCTAATACAACCTGTTGTATCGAGCCACCTCTAATATAGAAGATATAAAAAAGTAGAATGGTAAAGTATGTTATTACAATTAAAAGTAATGAAAAATCTAATTGTCTAGGTAAGTACACAGCAATGTTTGCAACATCGTGGGACAACCAAACCCACCATAACCAGCCTGAAGATACCCAAACTGAATTTCGCCAAAAAGCAATCCATTTATCTCCTTTAACTTCATCAAGCTTCTCATTAATAAATTTAGAAACTGCAATCCAACAGAGGTAAGCAACTGAGGCCGCTATACCATAACCTACAATACTTTTTACAAGCATTTTTTCCAAAACAACTGTTGAGGCAAAGGCAGATAAAACTAAAAAAGTTGTAGATACTGGGATACCTATTCTTGTTAGTGCCAATAGAATTGCAGGAGCGACTGCGTGGTACCATTGAATTTCTTGGAAAGGTATTCTTGTTAATCTTCCGTAAGAAATATCTCCATCATAACTGTACCAACCCCATGTTATTGCAACAATCATTACTAGTGATGCAGCACTTGCGAGCGTGTACCATTTAAACCATTTTTGCTTTGAGGCAATAAAAGTTCCGAGTGTTTGTATAGAGTCATTAGCGATTACACTATAACCTGCTAATCCGAACCCTATAATCGTGTATACTAAACTAAGTTCCATATTATTTCCTTTTTGTCATTTTTTTATTGTTATTCTTGACATCCGAATCGTCATACTTAATAGAACTTTTAAAGGATGTTAAAAATTAATCTAGCGAAGATTTTATTAATTTTTTTTTTGAATAGGCCTTGGATCGTTTATAAAAATTATTTGACTAATTGCAAATTAATTTTCTTTTATTAAGAATAATTATCTTAAAAATTTAATAACATTATATTTCAAAAAATTTAA